>JBEGOT010000001.1:0-4530 GCA_041181865.1 Actinomycetota bacterium
TTTTCCCACATCTCAACCACTGCGGTCATACCTTGTGGTGTGACGGTGCTGGAGAACTGTTCAATTACTGCCTGGGAACAAACTGTTGGAATCACACCAGCAGCATTAGCGCTATCTGCGATTTCTGGATAACGATCTAGTGCTTCTTGGGTTAAAAATAATTCTTTGATTCGACCACTTGCTGCCGCTTCCCGGCAAGCCTGTGGGCCTTCAGCTAAAAATAAATTGTCTTCTTCGCGCAAGCCGCGCTTTAACAAACGACGTGCGCGCCCCACAATGGGAGCGCGCACGTTAGTGAGAACCATTTAGGTTTTCTAAGTACAGCTCTACTTAGCTGCTGGAAGTGCCTTGGCTGCTGCCTGCACTAGTTCAGCAAATGCTTTTTCATCGTTTACTGCAAGTTCTGCAAGGATGCGGCGATCAACTTCAATCTCAGCAAGCTTTAGACCTTGGATTAAACGGTTGTAGGTCATGCCGTTTGCACGGGCTGCAGCGTTAATGCGCTGGATCCAAAGACGACGGAAGTCACCTTTACGAGTGCGACGATCTGCGTATGCGTAAACAAGTGAGTGGGTAACTTGTTCTTTAGCCTTACGGTAAAGACGTGAACGTTGTCCACGGTAACCACTTGCTTGTTCTAATACTTCGCGACGCTTCTTTGCTGCGTTAACTGCTCTTTTTACGCGGGCCATTATTAACTCCTCTTATTCCAAACTTGTTTTTCGGTTCGCTTAGCGTCCGAGAAGTTTGTTTGCTTTCTTTGCATCGGCTGGTGATAACACCTGGTCTACTGAAAGACGACGAGTGCGCTTGCTTGACTTGCTTTCAAGTAAGTGACGCTTGTTTGCTTGCTCTTTCATTAACTTGCCCGTTCCAGTTACCTTGAATCGCTTCTTGGCACCACTATGGGTTTTGTTCTTAGGCATCTTCTTCTCCTGCCGTTGTTGCTTCAGTTTCCACTGAAGAAGTCTTCTTTACTGCTGGCTTCTTGCTCGATTTATTTCTAACCGGAGCTAGAACCATCGTCATGTTGCGACCATCTTGTAGCGGTGCAGATTCAACTGTGGCGATTTCACCAAGATCTTCTGCAAGACGCTGTAAAAGTTTGTAACCAAATTCTGGGCGTGATTGCTCTCGACCACGGAACATGATTGTTACTTTCACTTTGTCACCCTGTGACAAGAACCGTTCGACGTGACCTTTTTTGGTTTCGTAGTCATGCGCTTCGATCTTTGGACGTAACTTCATTTCCTTGATCACAGTGTTGACTTGGTTCTTGCGTGCTTCACGAGCTTTAACTGCGGCTTCGTACTTGAACTTGCCGTAATCCATGATTTTGCAAACCGGTGGTTTTGATTCCGGTGCAACTTCAACAAGATCAAGGTCAGCCTCAAGTGCTAAACGCAATGCATCTTCAATTCGCACAATTCCGACTTGCTCTCCTGCAGGTCCGATTAAACGAATTTCAGGTACACGAATCCGCTCGTTGATGCGGGGTTCGATACTGATATGTCCTCCTGTTTTTGCACAGAAGCAGGCAAAGGCCTTAATAACTGAAAAAGAACTACATTAACTTTTCAGTTAACCAACCCGACGTCCATAAAACTAGCGATGCGGGTGGGACTTTTGGTCCACTTCTGTAGTTAGCCCCCGAAGGTGCTAACTGGTTAGTAGTGAGTTTAACCTAAGAAGCGCAATGGAACATAATCGCCAAAATCCAAGCCCAGAATCAGTAACTGCTGCCAGGGATTTATCTGCGCTATCTAGCGTTGAAATCCTAAGCCTGCACGGCGTTGACCTATTAACTGCAGGCGCGATCAAGCTTGGGTTATTTGAAGGTACAACTGCGGATTTAGCCGAGGCCCGAATCATTATTAATGCCCTAGCTGGCTTCATTGATGCCGCTGCCCCAGAACTAGGTAGCCACCACGCAGCCCCACTTCGCGATGGCTTGCAAACTTTGCAACGCGCTTTCAAAGAGCAATCAAGTTTTCCTGATGCGCCAGGAACTGGCCCAGGTGAAAAATACACCGGCCCGGTTTATCTAAAGGATAAATAAACGCTGTTGGTTAAGCGTCTTTTGGCTGGGGCGTTAACTGAACTTCCAGCGGTCGATCTAGCAAGACATTTAACTTGGATTGCTGTAGTACTTCGGCAATTGCCGCGCTTAAGGTGTTTGGCGGCTCTGTGATACCGATATATAGATTGACCTCGTCATCAGTGTCATCCCAATCAACACCAACAACCCCGTCAATCTTTTCTAATTCATCACAGATGTGATCAAGGGCTTCATCAAGTAGATCCAGGCGGTTAGGACCAACGGCCAATAGCGCTAAAAGCGTTCCATAGATTGCTGTTGGCGCCGGCCCGGCAATGTCAATAATTAGGCCATCAAGTTCTTGTTCTAATGCACCTCTGGCAACTTCATAAGCTGCTTTTGGAATTGGCCTTGCATCTTCTTGCCAATGTTCCAAGCTGTCTGTTCCAGTGAAAGCAAGGATTGCAGTTCGGCCATCATTTGAGGTGAATTCAACACTTCGCATGTGTGAATCTTTATCAACTTTTTGACCAGCAGAGTTAACCTCGGCATCATCTAGCATCGCCACAACTGGAACTAAGAGCCTGGCTTCACAAAGAATGTCTAATAGATTTCGAGCAGACTCAGCAGTTGCAGATTCGGTATAGCTCTTAAGTGCCCGGCGAAGTGTTGGGTCACCTGCGCCATCATCGCTGGCAAAATCGCTTGCTGGAATTACCGCATCTTTGAAGTCGCTCATTTTTAAATTATGGCGTACTGCAAATTTACAACTACAGGCGGCAAGCCAAAATGTCAGTGACGATTACACCACGGGCACCGATGTTAAATAAGTCATCCATGATGGTGTGGACTTGCTTGCGTGGCACCATTGAGCGAACTGCTGACCAAGTTGAATTCTGAAGTGGTGAAACTGTTGGTGATTCAATACCTGGGGTAATCTTGCAAGCTTTTTCAACTAATTCATTTGGAATGTCGTAATCAACAAGCACATAGTTCCGAGCCACAATTACGCCTTCTAGGCGACGAACAAAAATGTCTACTGCTTCTTTATCGGCTAAACCTTCTCGAGCAATCAAAATTGCTTGGCTCTTAAAAATTGGGTCGCCAATAATTTCTAGGCCAGCTTGGCGAAGTGTTGTTCCAGTTGCCACAACGTCAGCTACCGCATCTGCCACACCTAAGCGCACCGCATTTTCAACTGCGCCATCTAGTTCAATAAGTTCTGCCTTTAATGAATTAGCACTTAGCCAGTTATTTAATAGCCCTGCATATGAAGTGGCAATGCGCTTGCCAGCTAAATCATTAGATGTCTTAGCGCTACCAACTGGCGCAGCTAAGCGGAAAGTTGACGGTGCAAAACCAAGTTCAAGAATTTGCTTGGCTTTTGATCCTGAATCTGCCAATAGATCTTGACCTGTGATGCCAACATCTAAAGTTCCAGCGCCAACATAAGTTGCAATGTCACGCGGGCGCAAGAAGAAAAATTCAACATCATTTTCTGGATCTTGAATTACAAGTTCCCGAGCATTTGCTGCTGCGTGGTAACCAGCTTCCCGAAGCATTTCGCGGGCAGGTTCGGCTAACTGGCCTTTGTTCGGTAGGGCAACTCTTAACATTTATAGCTCCCTGTAAACATCTTCAAGTGATACATCACTTGCCAGCATTAGTGCTTGGGTCCAATAAATTAGTTGCGAAATCTCTTCGGCGGCACGCTCTTTAGTTTCGTGTTCAGCGGCCATCCAGGCTTCAGCAGCCTCTTCAACAACTTTTTTGCCAACTGCATGAACACCACTGTTGATTGCAGTCACAGTGCCAGATGCGCTATCGCCACTAGCCACTTTTGCGGACAGTTCAGCAAATAGTTGGTCAAAAGTCTTCATGGCTTAACCCTATTAAGTAATGGAGTTATTTAGAAATTTGATTTAAGGCTACCCAGGTGTTTAATGCAGCGGCTGCAGCTTCAGCGCCCTTATCTTCTTTGCTGTTAGGTAACCCGGCGCGATCAAGTGCTTGCTTTTCATCATCGCAAGTTAGAACGCCAAAACCAACTGGAACACCAGTTTCTAGTTGCACTTGCATGATGCCTTCAGTTGCTGCGCTACACACATAATCAAAGTGAGGTGTGCCACCGCGGATTACCACACCTAATGCCACAACTGCATCAGCACCTGATTTGGCTGCCGCGCGCGCTGCGATCGGAAGTTCAAATGTTCCAGGTACTCGATGAATTTCGGGTTTAACGCCAGCACTCTCTATTACCCGCTTGGCACCAGCGATTAGTCCATCCATAACTAGGTCATGCCAACTAGACGCAACTATAACTACGCGCTTTCCTGTAAAACCATTTACTGCATCGCCTGGACTGCCAACACCGCTCACTTAGCATCTCCAAAAGTTAATGTGTGACCCATTTGGTCACGCTTAGTTTCCAAATAAGAAAGGTTGAAATCATTTGGCGCAACTTCTAGTGGCACAGATTCGGTAATTGTTAG
>JBEGOT010000002.1:0-3493 GCA_041181865.1 Actinomycetota bacterium
GCAAAGCGCATGGTTGAACGTTCTAACTCTGCAAACTCAATTGTTTGGGACGTACTTGAAGAAGTTATTACTGAACATCCAGTATTGCTAAACCGCGCACCAACTTTGCACCGCTTGGGTATCCAGGCTTTCGAACCGAAGTTGATCGAAGGTAAAGCAATTCAGATTCACCCACTTGTATGTACTGCATTTAACGCAGACTTCGACGGTGACCAGATGGCGGTTCACGTTCCACTTAGTGCAGAAGCACAAGCGGAAGCTCGCATCTTGATGCTTTCTTCAAACAACATTTTGTCTCCAGCTAGCGGTAAGCCAATCACCACTCCAACTCAGGACATGGTGCTTGGTATCTACCACCTAACAACAGATGAAATGTTGAAGGGCAAAGAAGCTTCAGAAAACATTCCGGCATTCGTGAACGTTGCAGAAGCAATTCGCGCATTCGATCTTGATGTAATCAAACTTCAACAAAAGATCAAGATTCGTTTGAATGAAGTAGTTCTTGATGGCGTCAACTACGGAGACTCTGTAACACTTGTTACAACTTTGGGTCGCGCACTATTCAACGATGCACTTCCTGCTGACTTCAAGTATGTGAACGAAGAAGTCGACAAGCGCAAGCTAAGCCAAATCATTAATGAATTGGCTGAGAAGTATCCAAAGATTGCTGTTGCAACCACACTAGATGCACTAAAGGATCTAGGTTTCTACTGGGCAACACGTTCTGGTGTATCAGTTGGTATCGAAGACGTGATTGTTCCGCAAGAAAAGCAAGCTTTGCTAGCTGCAGCTGAACTTCAGGAAAAGGAAATTGAAAAGCAATTCCATGTAACCGGAAGTATCACTGACTCTGAACGCCGTGAAAAACTTGTGAAAGTTTGGACCGAAGCTACTGACGCTATTGCAACTGCAATGGAAAAGAACTTCGACAAAGCGAATCCAGTTTGGCAAATGGCTGCATCAGGCGCTCGAGGCAACATGCTTCAGGTTCGTCAGCTTGCAGGTATGCGTGGTTTGGTGACAAACACCAAGGGTGAAATTATTCCGCGTCCAATTAAGTCGAACTTCCGTGAAGGTCTTTCGATGTTGGAATACTTCATTTCTTCATACGGTGCACGTAAGGGTCTTGCTGACACTGCGCTTCGTACTGCAGACGCTGGTTACCTAACTCGTCGTCTCGTTGACGTTTCACAGGATGTAATCATTCGTGAAGTTGATTGCGGTACTGAAAGTGGCGTTATCAAAGTTATCGGTGCTGAAAAAGATGGCCGCGTAACTAAGCAAGAGCATGCAGAAGCAGCTGTTGTTTCACGCACACTTGCAGAAGAAGTTAAAGATGCGAACGGAACTGTCATTGCAAATGCAAATGACTACGTAACCGTTGAAACTCTTGATAGCTTCATCGCTGCTGGTGTTACAGCAATCAAAGTTCGTTCAGTTCTAACTTGCCGCAGCAAGTTGAGCGTTTGCGGAATGTGCTACGGAAAGAGCCTTGCAACAAATCGTCCGGTTGAAATCGGCGAAGCAGTCGGCATCATCGCAGCACAATCAATTGGTGAACCAGGAACTCAGCTAACAATGCGTACCTTCCACACTGGTGGTGTGGTCGGTAAGGGCGGAACGCGAGATATCACTCACGGTTTGCCACGCGTTGTTGAACTTTTCGAAGCTCGTGATCCAAAGGGCAAAGCAATCCTTAGCGATTTCGATGGTGTTGTGAAGATTGAATACGGCGAAAAAGTTAACGTCATCTCAATCATTCCAGACTACGAAACTGACAAGAAGCCTTTGAAGCATAAGATTTTGAAGCGCGATTTCCCAGCGCTTTGCATCGTGCAAGAAGGCGAACACGTTGTAACCGGTCAACCGTTAACAAACGGCATTAAGGATGCAAAAGATGTTCTTGCTTACTTCAACTCTCGCGATACACAAGACTTCTTGATCGAACAGGTTCAAGATGTTTACCGTGGTCAGGGACAGAGCATTCACGATAAGCACATCGAAGTAATCGTGCGCCAAATGTTGCGCCGTGTTGTTATCACCAGCCAAGGTGACAGCAACTACCTCGAAGGTGAATACGTGGATTCACTTGAATTGCGTTTGGACAGCGAAAGACTTCGTGCAGAAGGAAAGACTCCTGCATCAGGTCGTCCAGAACTTATGGGTATCACAAAGGCATCACTTGCAACCAACTCTTGGTTGTCAGCTGCTTCCTTCCAAGAAACCACAAAGGTTCTTACCACCGCAGCACTCAAGCAACGTTCTGACGAATTGCTTGGTCTGAAGGAAAACGTGATTTTGGGTAACTTGATCCCAGCTGGTACTGGTCTTCACCAATACCGCGATGTAATTGTCGAGCCAACTGAAGAAGCAAAGGCTGCGATGTACGCAAGCCGTAGCTCTTACGCTGATGATTACGGCGATGCTGGTTTCGGTTCAGGTACAGGTGAAGCAGTTCGCCTCGACGACTTGACCCTAAATCAACGCGATTACTACTAAAAACCAAAATCAAAATGGCGGCCCTCAACAAGGGCCGCCATTTTGATTTTTCAATTATTACTGTACGAAATCGCGAATCTATAAGTATCAGGATTCCCACTTAATTTTGTGCTTATTTTTATCTCTTCAACTGGAGTTTTAATTTTCATGCCAATTGATTGCCAATTCATTTCATTCTTGCAATCTTGTGGAAGTACACCGATTTCAGAGCCAACTGATTCGAGAGAATATTCAATGGTGCCATCGCCAATGCATATAACCCATAACTCAATATCACCTCGAAAATTCGCAAACTTAAATTCAGGCTCTTGAATATTTTGATCTGAGAGCGTGAATGTAAGATTTGTATTCCCGCTAAAGGTTTCTGATTCGTAAATTAAGTTGCTTTGCACTGACTTTCTTAAGTCTGACTCGAGTAACTGCTGGCTAGTTACCTGAAAGTCGACGGATGTAGGTTCTTTTGTAACTTTTACTTTTTCTGAGGAGTTCGCGTTTAACCCAGATTGGTATGAGCAACTTGTTAATGCAACGCAAGCAACCAAGACAGCAATAATTCTCTTAATTGCCACTAGCTGAGGTCTCCCAGCAAATCGAACCTGATTTTCAATATTTCCCCCTAAATTGCGTTTCATCTCGATATCCTGCTTAAACCATACATCTTATGTATATTAAATAAAATAGCTCGAATACTGATTAATAACCCCGAAGGTTTGTGGTTTTGACCACATAGATCTCGACCTAAAACCTAGATACGGGTGGCGAAAATGGTCCGATTGATGACTTTGGCGGGGGACTTTTCGGCGTGTCGCGGGGGTAGATGGCAAGGCTTCGGCGTGTCTTTGCCTAATCTGCCGCCACGGCAATCTGCTCCGCAGACCTTCCTGATTTTGCGCCGAATATGCCGTTTTGCAATTCACAAGGCTCATCCACTACTTTCACCCCCCGTGCCCGGCTCCTACCGGGTCTTGCCTGTGCATTAATGCAAAGGGCCAAG
>JBEGOT010000003.1:0-18361 GCA_041181865.1 Actinomycetota bacterium
CCTTTGCAACGGTTAATGCATTTCCAACAGGCACAAAACTAAGTTACGAGTCAGTGCCAGTTGATCAAGGTGTGGCAACAGTTGATTTAACTGAACAAGTTTTAAGCGCAGACCAAGCAACTAGAGCACAGATGTGTGCACAAATTGTTTGGACGCTAAGTTCACTCCCTAACGTAAGTTCTGTTGATATTAAGGTTTCTGGTCAGCCGTTTGCCCCATCTGGGTTAAGTCAAAACCAGCGAACCAGCGATTGGGAAAGTTTTAACCCTCAACAATTCGATGGACAGGAATTGGTTCACTTTGTAAGAGGTGGGCAGGTGTTTGCGCTTGGTTTAGATGGCGTTGAAACTTTAGTTACCCAGACCAATCCAAGTTCAAAAATTGAAATTGGTCAGGCAAAAGGTGCGATTGATGGTGGCAGCATTGCTGCAGTTTCAAAAGATGGCAAACAAGTTCTTTTAAGTACAGGTCGCGGTGGCGAACTTAAATTAATTGCAACTGGTGATTCCATTACGAAACCAACTTGGGATCAACTCGGAAGCGTCTTTTTTGCTGATTATGGGGTTGGTATTTTCGAATACAACTCAAAGGGCCAAATTCGAGCCGTTGGATTTGAAACTACGAATTACGGATTAGTGACGCAGGTTAAACGAATTGCGATAGCTAAAGACGGTGTTCGAATCGTCATTGTTATTTCAAATGGTTCAACGGACTACTTAATTGGGGGAGCAATTGCCAAGAGTCCAGAAAGCACCAGAATTGTTGGTTTGCATTTACTGGAGCGAAATATCACATCCGTTAAAGACTTAGTTTGGCATTCACCAACATCTATAGCGGTTTTAGGTAGTGACCAAAGTGGTGGAAATTTAATTTTTGATGTTGATTTAACTACTGGTGCAAATACCTCAGCATCAGCTCCGCTTAATGCACAATCGATAGCAAGCTCACTTGCCAAACAAATCTATGTTGGAACCACAAGTGGTTCGAAATCAACAATTGCTAAGCAAACCGGCGCACAGTGGTCTGACTTAGTAACCGGGTCTTCTCCTTATTTAAGCAAGTAATCCACAGCGCTGAGTTATCAGCAGATTTGGGTTTAATTCAAATGCTGCTCTATTTAATCAATAAACAAATCAAGTGCCTTTCCTATTAAGAGACTTACTTTTCACGCCCTCATGTTTAGGGTGCAATTATTTAGGTGAATGGGTATGCCAAAGGTGCTTGAAAGATTTGAAAGTTCAAACCAGTCGCCAGATCCAATTTGTTGATCAAGTAATTGCCGCTAATTTTTATGACGGTTGGCTTAGGGAAAAAGTCATTTCATATAAATCTGGTGAATTTCATCTAGCTAGGGGATTGGCTGAGGTCTTGATTCATAAATGCCTGACTCAAACCAATAAAACAACTTTGGTTCCGATTCCAAGTAGTCAAGAAAAGATCAAGCTTCGCCAAATCGACACAATGTTGCACGTAACTAAACAGATTCACCAACTTGATCGCAATTTCCAAATAACACCCAATCTTCAATTAATAAAAAAGGTGTCTGATCAAGTTGGGCTTTCGCATCAAAGTCGGATGGAAAACTTAAGGAATGCTTTTGGCGTAAACCAAAAAATTACTGGTGATGTAATCCTGATCGATGATGTGATCACAACTGGTTCAACTATGAGCTCTGCAGCTAAAACCTTAAAACTTGCAGGTGCTAAATCAGTGATAGCAGTTGCATTATGCAGTGCAACAAAAATGCATTAACTTAGTTCCAAGGCATCCATCTGGGTCCGTGATTGCGTTAAACAAGTAATTCTTCGAAGATTATTTGTGTAGCAAGCCGAAGCCAGCTGCAGGCAAAACGGTCCACGTAAGGCGACATTTGGTCGCTGAGCACGGTGCGGTTTAGAAGTAAGCCCTACCTAGTTTCACAACCGAGGTTTTAAAACTAGAGAGTTTGAGTAGTGACTATTGAGGTTGCGAAATGACCTGTAGGCGATTGTGGGGTCGAAAATCAGGTCGGCCAGATGGATGTCTTAAATGATTCGATTCGGTTTTTCATTTTCAGCAGTCATCAATTTAGCAATATCTTGATCACCAGATTTTTCACTGGCTAAAAGAGTTTTGATTACACCAGCTCGGTCAGATTCAGGCCGGTTTTGATTTAACTTGGCTTTCGCTTCAACTTTTTCTATTTTCATTGTGATTCCAATAATTGCTCGAAGCTGTGAGGCAATGTAATCATCGGGCGCATCAGAAACGCTCCAAGGTTTTGGCTCGGTTTTTTCATGATGGTCGGTTAGTAGTTCAACCATTTTTAATAATTCAAATTCGTTCTCAGTTAAAGTGACGGTTCCCGAAATGTGAACAGACGTGTAATTCCAGGTTGGTACTACTTTTCCGTTTTCTGATTTTGTTGCATAGCTATTTGGCGTGATGTACGCCTGTACACCGTGAACAATGGCAAGTGCCTTTTGATTTGGATGAATTGATTTCCACTGCTGATTTCCCCGCGAGATATGCATAATAAGTTGGCCATATTCAGACTCATCCTCAATCCAGAGAACAGGCATCAGAGTGGAAAGGGGTTGCCCATTGCCATCAACAGTTACAAAATCTGCAGAGGCACTGAGCTCAACAAATTTTTTAATTTGAGCAAGGTCGGAAACTTCAAATTGCTTTGGGATGTACATCAGGATCCAAAACGACGATGTCTTGCAGCGTAAGAGCGAAGCGCACGTAAGAAATCAATTTTGCGGAAACTAGGCCAATAGGCTTCCTCAAAATAAAACTCAGAGTGAGCGCTTTGCCAAAGTAAAAAGCCACTTAGTCTTTGCTCGCCTGAGGTGCGAATTACCAAATCAGGATCAGGCTGACCCTTTGTATATAAATGGTCAGCAATGTGTTCGATATCAATAATTTCAGCCAAAGCTTCAAGTGAAGAACCCGCAGTGGCATGTTCTTGAAGCAGTGACTTAACTGCATCAACAACTTCTTGGCGACCTCCATAGCCAATCGCTACGTTCACCAAAATTCCGGAAGTATTAGCAGTGTTTGTTTGCACGGTTCGAAGTGCACTTGCCATCGATTCTGGCAATAGATCCAATGCGCCAACTGGGTTAATTCGCCAACGCTTTGTGTTGGCTAAATCTTGGATGGTTTCTTCGATAATCGAAAATAAAGAGGCGAGTTCTTTTTGGTCACGAGTTAGATTGTCAGTTGAAAGAAGCCAAAGCGTGACTACTTCAATCCCGAGTTCTTCACACCAACCAAGGAATTCAGCAATTTTTTCCCCGCCAACTCTGTGACCATGAGCGGTGTCAGATCCCTGATTGGCTGCCCAGCGGCGATTGCCATCAAGGATCACTCCTACGTGCTTTGGAAGTTCAGCTTCTGGAAGCGCAGCCTGAACGCGATGACCATATAACTCATAGGCCATCTCGCCAAGTGCGGTGCGAATCTTTCCCACACAGGTAACAATAGTTGACTGCGTAAATCCGCTAACTAACAGTTCATTATTTGTTAACAAAGGCTACGGCGTGGCGACCAAGCACTACTTCAGCGTTGCCATATGTTTTCAATTATCAGGACAGGGGAAGGTCCTGTCCCTGAGGACAACTGAAACTTGGGGTGCCTTGCGTGAGCATATCCGATACAACTAGACGAACATATGTCTTAGACACCAGCGTGCTGTTATCGGATCCGGGGGCATTATTTAGATTCGCCGAACACGAAGTTGTAATTCCCGTTGTGGTGATTACTGAACTTGAAAGTAAGCGAACTCATCCAGAACTTGGTTATTTTGCTCGAAGTGCACTTCGCTCATTAGATGATCTTCGAATCAAACATGGTCGCCTTGATGCACCACTAGAGATTGGCACCGAAGGCGGAACGATTCGCGTTGAACTAAATCACACCGATCCAGAATCGCTTCCAGCAGGTTTTCGATTGGGTGACAATGACACCAGAATTCTTTCGGTTGCAAAAAACCTAGCTAATGAAGGCTGCACTGTTGTTTTAGTAAGTAAAGATCTGCCACTTCGCGTAAAAGCTTCTGCTGTTGGCCTAGAAGCAGAAGAGTATCGAGCAGAAACTGTTCCATCCAGTGGTTGGACCGGGTTTACTGAAATTCAAGTTTCCGCAAGCGATATAGATGAACTGTATGACGTTGACATTATTGATAATGAAGAAGCTCGTGAACTTCCGTGCAATACGGGTGTTGTCTTATCAAGTGAACGTGGAAGTGCGCTTGCACGCGTTACTGCTGACAAGCAACTAAAACTTGTCCGTGGTGATCGTGAAGCATTTGGAATCCATGGTCGAAGTGCTGAACAACGAATTGCTTTGGATCTATTACTTGATCCAGAAATTGGCATTGTTTCCCTCGGGGGGCGTGCAGGCACAGGTAAGAGTGCACTTGCACTTTGTGCAGGTTTAGAAGCAGTAATGGAACGCCGTCAACATCGCAAAGTCATGATCTTCCGTCCACTTTATGCAGTCGGCGGACAAGAACTTGGCTACTTGCCAGGTAGCGAAGGCGAAAAGATGTCGCCTTGGGCTCAAGCTGTTTTTGATACGTTGTCAGCAGTTACAACACCTGATGTTGTTGAAGAAATAATAGATCGTGGAATGCTTGAAGTATTGCCGCTAACTCACATTCGCGGTCGCTCATTACATGACGCATTCGTAATCGTCGATGAAGCGCAATCACTTGAGCGCAATGTTTTGTTAACTGTCCTTTCGCGCATCGGCAAAGATAGCCGGGTCGTTCTAACTCATGATGTTGCCCAGCGTGACAACTTACGCGTTGGTCGTCACGATGGTGTCGTTGCAGTTGTAGAAAAACTCAAAGGGCATCCACTTTTTGCACATGTAACGCTTACTCGAAGTGAGCGTTCACCAATTGCTGCGTTGGTCACTGACTTGTTAGAAGACATGCCGGCGTAAGCCTTTATTTACAGTACTTTCACAAAAGTACTTGGATTTTGGAACAATCGTTTGGCAGAGTGACAAGCGATGAAAAGACAAATTCAAATATTCCTTGTTGCGTTGGTTATTTTATTTAGTAGTCAGAGTGCAGCAAGTGCAGGAGAAGCAACTGATCCAACGCGCGGACTGACAAAAGTTCAACGGACTCAAGTGAGTTTTGAAGTGTGGATTTCATCGAAAGCTGCAGCCCTAGTAATTAAAAAAGAATCAAAAGGTAATTGCAAGGCGATCGGTGCAAAAGGTAAGTACCGAGGCAAGTGGCAATTTAATTCCAGCTTTTGGAAAACTTATGGTGGATTAGAGTTTGCACCACTTGCTGATCAGGCAACTTGTGAACAGCAAGACCTAGTTGCTTATAAAGGTTGGCTAGCCCGTGGGTGGCAACCTTGGGGGCTTCGTTAATTAACTAGGTGGGCCAACTGGAATTCGGTTGGCGATTGGCTTCATTGTTTCGGCGAAGAAATCATTTCCTTTATCGTCGACAACAATAAATGCCGGGAAGTTTTCAACTTCAATTTTCCAGACAGCTTCCATGCCTAGATCCTCAAAATCTAGAACTTCAACTTTTTTAATGTTGTCTTTAGCTAACCGAGCTGCTGGGCCACCGATTGAACCCAGATAGAACCCACCATTTTCTTGGCAAGCTTTTGTAACAGCATTACTTCTGTTTCCTTTTGCCAACATGACAAATGAGCCGCCAGCTTTTTGGAAGCGATCAACGTAGCCATCCATGCGTCCAGCTGTGGTTGGACCAAAAGAGCCGGAGGCATAACCAGCAGGAGTTTTAGCTGGCCCGGCGTAGTAAACGCAGTGGTCTTTGAAATATTCAGGCATAGGTTTGCCATCTTCCAACATCGAAAGTATTCGAGCGTGGGCAATGTCGCGAGCAACAATCATTGGACCGCTAAGTGAAACACGAGTTTTCACCGGTAATTTCGAAAGCGTTGCGCGGATTTGTTCCATCGGTTGATTTAAATTAATTTGAACAACTTCATCAGCCAATTTAGATTCATCAATTTCAGGTAAGTAATGAGCTGGATCGCGGTCAAGTTTTTCAATCCAGGCACCCTCAGCATTAATTTTTACAATTGCTTGTCGGTCAGCTGAACATGAAACGGCGATAGCGATTGGACAAGATGCACCATGGCGAGGTAAACGAACAACTCGGACATCGTGACAGAAGTACTTGCCACCGAACTGGGCGCCGATTCCAAACTGTTGGGTTAGTTCAAGAACTTTTTGCTCCATCTCAAGATCGCGGTAGCCATTTCCTGCACTGCCACCTGTTGTTGGCAAAGTATCTAGGTAGTGTGCACTGGCATACTTTGCAGTCTTGAGCGCATACTCAGCACTTGTTCCACCAACAACAATTGCTAAGTGGTACGGGGGACATGCACTTGTTCCGATTAGGCGAAGCTTTTCATCTAAGAACTTCATAAAACTTGCTTCGTTTAAAACGGCTTTTGTTTCTTGGTAAAGGTAACTCTTGTTTGCGCTGCCGCCACCTTTGGCCATGAATAGAAATTCATATTCCGCTTCATGGCCTGATTTGGTGTCTGCAAAAATTTCAATTTGAGCTGGCAAGTTATCGCCAGTATTTCTCTCTTCCCACATATTTATTGGTGACATTTGTGAGTAACGAAGATTCAATTTTTGGTAGGCATCGAAAATACCTTTAGAAAGATGTTCTGCATCGTTTCCATCAACTAGAACTTGGGTGCCGCGCTTTGCACTAACAATCGCAGTTCCAGTGTCCTGACACATTGGCAATACGCCACCAGCTGCAATGTTTGCATTTTTAAGTAAATCAATAGCAACAAATCGATCATTCGGTGAAGCTTCTGGGTCATCAATGATGTTTCGTAGTTGCTGCAGGTGATCACTGCGTAAGTAGTGAGAAATATCGTGGATTGCTTCAAAGGCAATCTTTTCTAGAACAACAGGTGCGATATTTAAGAAAGTTCGATCGCCGACTTTGGTGGTTGAAATCCCATCTTTAGTAATGAGCCGAAATTCTGGTTCATGTGAGGCAGTTGGCAGGATGTCGGTGTACTTAAAGTCAGCCATAACCCCAGCCTAAACCCGCTTACATTAAATGAAAATTTGTGAGGCTTCGGATGGTCGAGCAAAATAGACACATGGCTAAAAAACGTGGTCGCGAAACTGCTTATGACATGGTGCTTTCTCTTGGCGCCATACTTGCCACTGTTTTAGTTGTTTTGGTTGTTTCATGGCGGCCAAAACATGAGTTGATGCAAAGTGTTGATTTCCAAAGCGCTAAAGCGAATGCAATAGCTACAAGTAGTTGGCCAGTTTTAGTTCCAAAAGAAATCCCTGAAGGTTTATCAGTTACTTCTGCGCGGTTGGAAGCTGAATCTTACGGCGAATCGGGCGATACTCGTTGGTATTTAGGTTTCACTGGTGAGAACAATGAATTTGTTTCGCTTTGGCAAAGTGATGGGACATTTAGCAAAGTGAAATCTGCAAGCACAAATAATGGAACTTGCAGTGAAGAGAAAATTATTGCAGGAAGCAATTGGGAAAAGTGTGAATCTGCTAAACCAGAAACACGTGCATTTGTTAAAACTGAAGGTGAGTTAATCACCGTCGTTTCTGGAACTGCAGATTGGGCCTCGTTAGAAGAATTCATTAATTCACTTGAAGTTGCAAAGTAGAGTTGCTTCATGGCTGGTGAAAAATCTGAAATGTCTTACGAGCAGGCAAAAGCTGCTCTCGATGAAGTTGTTTCTAAATTGGAAGACAAAGAATTACCGCTTGACGACATGGTTTCACTTTGGGAACAAGGCGAAAAATTCGCTGCAATATGTGAAACTAAATTAAGCGCGGCAAAAGCAAGACTTGAGGCACTTCGCCCAAATTCATCCGAAGATTAATTCTTCGATTCGACTTCAGTTGAACCGTCAGCAAATTTAATCAACAATAATTTTTTGGCTTTAGCCACTTTCGCCGAACTAACGACCTGACCTTTTTCGTCACGAACGATTGCATAACCTCGCTCTAAAGTGCCCTGGGGTGAGAGCGCACGCAAAGTTGTCTTTAAGCCGGCTAGTCCTGTTGACTCAATCGCGATCTTGTTTTTAATGACTTTAAGAATTGAATCGCGCTTTTGTTGATTGAATTCAAGTCGCTGGTCAATTAGTTCACTTGGATGGGCCAAGGCAGGTTTTGCCAAAACTAATTGAAGTTGATGATTCAGATAATCAAGTTTGCTAGTTACAAGTTGATTTATTTGAATTCGAGCATTTTTTAAGTCTGCTAACTCTTGCACGACATCTGGAACGATTCGTCTTGCTGCATCAGTCGGTGTTGAAGCGCGGAAGTCAGCAACATAATCAAGAAGCGGTCTGTTTTCTTCGTGGCCAATTGCCGAAACGATCGGGGTATTTGATTTTGCAGCCAATCGCACAAGGCCTTCATCGCTAAACGGTAGCAAGTCCTCAAAGGATCCACCGCCACGGGCAATCACAATTACATCAACGTCATCGATTGCATCGAGTTCAGTAAGTGCTGTGGAAACTGCTTTAGCAGCCGTGGCACCTTGCACTGCAACTTCACGGACAACAAACTCAACGTCAGGCCATCTACGTTGTGCATTTTTAATCACATCGTGCATCGCATCACTATTTTTTCCGCAAATTAAACCAATACGTCTTGGCAAAAAGGGAAGTGGTCTTTTGCGTTCTGGATCAAAAAGTCCTTCGCTTGCCAAAATATTTCGCAATGCTTCAAGTCTTGCCATCAGTTCGCCAAGGCCAACTGATCGAAGCTGGAAAACTTTAAATTGCATAGATCCACGTTTTGGCCACCAATCAGCTTTTGCTTCAGCAACAACTCGAGCACCGGCTTCAAGTTTTGGTGTGATCTGGGCAAATGAACTGGATTGCATGTACATCTTTAATACTTCTTCACTTTGTACATCGCGAAGAGTTAAATAAGCCAAACCCTTATTTGGTTTAACTTCAATTAATTGGCCTTCAACCCACACCGAACCAAGTCGACTGATCCAGTCACCAACAAACGCACTTACTTGGTGGACGGCGAATGGCGCTTCAGCGCTGGCGCCTAGTTTTGGTTCATCGTTAGTGGACACAGGTACATTCTGCCTGCATTAGATTGCTAAGGATGTAGTCAGTTACCATTAGTTCGTGTCTTCTAAAAGAGTCCTTCTAGCTAAACCGCGTGGTTACTGCGCTGGCGTTGATCGCGCAGTTGTTACCGTTGAAAAAGCATTAGCTCACTATGGGGCACCTATTTATGTGCGCAAAGAAATCGTGCACAACAAGTTTGTAGTCAGTTCACTTGAAGCTAAAGGCGCAATCTTCGTTAATGAAACTGACGAGGTTCCAGAAGGCGCAACTGTTGTATTTTCAGCTCACGGTGTTTCACCAGCGGTTCACCAAGAAGCAGAAGTTCGTAGTCTTCGCACTATTGATGCGACTTGCCCACTTGTGACAAAAGTTCACTCCGAAGCAAAAAGATTTGCAAACGATGATTATCAGATTCTTTTGATTGGCCATGAGGGCCATGAAGAAGTTGAAGGCACGATGGGCGAGGCACCAGATCATATGACTTTGGTCGAAAACCCAGATGCAGTTGCCGATGTTGAAATTGATCCCAATCGCCCAGTTGCTTGGTTATCTCAAACAACACTTTCAGTTGATGAAACTTTAGAAACAGTTCATAAGTTGCGTGAAAAGTTCCCACAACTAATTGATCCACCTAGTGACGACATTTGTTATGCAACTCAAAACCGTCAGGCAGCAGTTAAAGAAATCGCAGCCAAATGTGATTTGATGCTGGTTGTAGGTTCGGCCAACTCTTCAAACACTGTGCGATTGGTAGACGTAGCTCTTGAAGCAGGAGCAAAAGTTTCAAAACGCGTTGATGGTGCAAATGAAATTTCTGAAGATTGGTTTGCTGGAGTTGAAACAGTTGGCCTATCAAGTGGTGCATCCGTTCCCGAAATCTTGGTTAAAGACGTACTTGAGTGGCTTGATGCTCATGGTTATTCCGAAGTTGAAGAATTTGAAACTTCTGTTGAGAAATTAACTTTTTCACTACCGCCAGAATTGCGGCGCGACCTTAAAGGTTCCGCCCGCGCCTAACTATGGCAATGGCGCCAGAAAGAATTGTTGCGCCAAGTATCCAGCCTGCATGAGCTGATAATCCGTATGCAATGTGCAGAACTTCTTCGCGCAAAAAGCTGCCACCACGTTTAGGTGCAAATTGCCCAACAGTCATCAGAGTTACAAACCAAACTAAAGCCGGCGCCCAGATTGCAGCCTGGTAATCATTGGTGCGAACTTTCCAGCCAGCAACACAACTAGTTATCAATAAGGTGACGTTCGAAAGCAGGTCTACTTTTCGATTAATAAAAACATCAGCCAGCATCGCTAACGAAAGTGACACCCACAAAATTATGAAAACACCTTGATAGGTCCACCCGTGCTTGCCGGGTGTTTTAACCAAAGTTGTTTCAGACATAGGTATTAAGTTACCGCTTGTCACGACCCAGAATTGGGAACTTTAATTTTTAGGCTACGCTTATGACCCGTGGCGCTAACTATTGGAATAGTAGGTTTACCAAACGTAGGTAAATCAACAATGTTTAATGCCTTAACCAAAAACAATGTTTTAGCTGCAAATTACCCATTCGCCACCATCGAACCAAACACAGGGGTGGTTGCTGTTCCTGATGCCAGATTAGAGATTCTGGCAAAGATTTTTGGTTCCGAAAAAATATTGCCTGCCACAGTTACATTCGTTGATATTGCAGGCATCGTGCGCGGTGCAAGTGAAGGTGAAGGATTAGGAAATAAATTCCTGGCTAACATTCGCGAATCAGATGCAATCTGCCAAGTTATTCGTGCTTTTAAAGATCCAGATGTGGTCCACGTGGATGGAAAGATTTCACCAAGCTCAGATATTGAAACTATAAATACTGAATTGATCTTGGCTGATCTGCAGACACTTGAAAAAGCGATAACTCGTCTTACCAAAGAAGCTAAGCAGGATAAATCTAAAGCTGAAGCTTTAGCCACTGCTGAAAAAGCAGCTGAAATTCTCAATAATGGCCAAACGATATTTTCATCAGGTTTGGATGCCACTTCTATCCGCGAACTATTCCTGTTGACGGCAAAGCCATTTCTCTATGTTTTCAATTTAGATGAAGATGAAATTGCAGATGAGGCACTTAAAAAAGAACTTAGTGCACTTATCGCTCCAGCTGAGGCTGTATTTCTTGATGCCAAGTTAGAAGCCGAACTTTCTGAACTTCCAGATGATGAGGCTCTTGAACTGCTTCAATCAGTGGGGCAGCAGGAAAGTGGCATCTCTGTACTTTCCAGAGTTGGCTTCAACACCTTAGGTCTGCAAACTTATTTAACAGCTGGGCCAAAAGAATCTCGGGCTTGGACTATTCCAAAAGGTGCCACAGCTCCTGAAGCGGCTGGCGTGATTCACACTGATTTCCAAAAAGGATTTATTAAAGCTGAAGTTGTCGCTTTTGATGATTTAGTCGCAGCGGGATCTGTTGCAGAAGCAAAAGCAAATGGCAAAGTGCGTATGGAAGGCAAGGACTACATCATGAAAGATGGCGATGTAGTCGAGTTCAGGTTTAACGTTTAATCATTTGCACTAATAAATAAGGTGTAATTCAACATAAAAAAGTTCGTTACACTTACGACAGTGACCAAATCAGCCATTCGTAATGACCTTCGCAACGTAGCGATTATTGCCCACGTAGACCACGGAAAAACAACCCTTGTTGATGCCATGCTTTGGCAATCAGGCGCTTTCCGCGCAAACCAAGATGTAAATGAACGAGTCATGGACTCGATGGATCTTGAACGCGAAAAAGGCATCACAATCCTTGCCAAAAATACTGCTGTTAGTTACACCGGTCCGGCAGCGCCAGATGGCGTAACACTTAACATCATCGACACCCCTGGTCACGCTGACTTCGGTGGCGAAGTTGAGCGTGGTCTTGAAATGGTTGATGGCGTTTTGCTTTTGGTGGATGCAAGTGAAGGTCCACTTCCACAAACTCGCTTCGTTCTTCGCAAGGCCCTTGAAAAGAAGCTTCCAGTTGTCCTTGTTATTAACAAGGTCGATCGTCCAGATGCGCGTATCGCCGAAGTTGTCGATGAAACTTATGAACTTTTCTTTGACTTAGATGCAGATGAATCTCAGATTGAATTCCCAATCGTTTATGCATCAGCTAAAGCTGGTCGCGCATCGTTAACTCGGCCAACTGACGGTGGAATGCCTGAAGAAGAAGATCTAGAACCGCTTTTCCGCACACTGATTAATACTGTGCCAGCACCTTCTTATGATCCAGAAGCAACATTGCAAGCTCACGTAACAAACTTGGACTCTTCTCCTTACTTAGGCCGCCTAGCTCTTTGTCGCGTACACAACGGAACTATCAAAAAAGGTCAGACTGTTACTTGGTGCAAAGCTGACGGCTCGATGGAAAAAGCAAAAGTAGTTGAACTTCTAGTTACCCAGGCGCTCGAACGAGTTCCAGCAGAGTCAGCTGGTCCAGGTGAAATTATCGCGGTAGCTGGTTTTGAAAATATCACCATTGGTGAAACTTTGGCTGATGCAGACAATCCAATTCCACTCCCAGTTATTTCTGTTGATGAGCCATCTATTTCGATGACTATTGGAATCAACACTTCTCCGCTTGCAGGTGAAACAGGAACCAAGGTAACTGCCCGTTTATTAAAGACACGTCTTGATGCTGAATTAATCGGTAACGTTTCAATTCGCGTTCTTGATACTGAACGTCCGGACACCTGGGAGGTTCAGGGCCGCGGTGAATTACAACTTGCAGTTCTAGTTGAACTGATGCGCCGCGAGAAATACGAATTAACTGTTGGTAAGCCACAAGTGGTTACCAAAATGATTAATGGCAAATTACATGAACCAATGGAACGCCTAACTATTGACGTTCCAGAAGATTATGTTGGAGTAGTTACTCAGTTACTAGGTCTACGTAAAGGTCGCTTAGAACAAATGGTTAACCATGGCACTGGTTGGGTTCGCATGGAATATTTAGTTCCAGCCCGCGGCTTAATTGGTTTCCGCACCGAATTCTTAACTGAAACCCGCGGTACTGGTTTACTTCACCACATCTTTGAAAAGTATGAACCTTGGTTTGGTGAATTACGCACCCGTCCAACTGGGTCACTTGTTTCAGATCGCAAGGGTGCAGTTACTTCTTATGCATGTTTTGGTCTTCAAGAACGCGGAACACTCTTTGTTAGTCCAGGTGCTGAAGTTTATGAAGGCATGATCATTGGTGAAAACGCTCGCCAGGATGACATGGATGTGAACATTTGTAAGGAAAAGAAACTTACGAACGTTCGTTCAGCCACAGGGGATGAACTAGAGCGCCTAGTTCCAGCAAAATTACTAAGCCTGGAACAAGCACTTGAGTTCTGTCGTGAAGACGAATGCGTTGAAGTTACTCCTTCAGCCGTGCGCATCCGTAAAGTCCACTTAGCTAAAACCGATCGCGATCGCGCCGCCCGCCAAACAAGGTAGTTACCCGTGAAAGCAAAATTCATTGCATTTACGAAGTCTCCACGAGTTCGTAAATTCAGCGCATATGCTGCAGTTTTAGTTTTGCTTTTAGCAGGAGTTTCTTCTTCAACTGAGCGAGCTACTTCAGCACCTGAATACAACGCAGCTCTTGATCGTGCAGTTGGCACAGTTAACCAAACCGGGGGACTGTTAAAAGTTGGAACAGTGCGTGAATGTGATTCACTGGATCCAGTTCAAACATTTGATTCATGGTGCGGAGTTATCCAGCGATTATTCACCAGAAACTTACTTTCTTACTCAGGCAAACCTGGAACAGCGGGATTAGAACCAGTTCCAGATTTAGCTTCAGCCTCACCAGTTGTCACCGAAGAAAATAAAGTTTGGACTTTTAAATTACGCGATGACCTGAAATGGCAAGATGGATCGCCAATTACCAGCGAAGATGTGAAATTTTCCTTTGCCCGATTATTTGACGACCTATTGCAAAGTCCAGTCTCGAATGAAATTCTTTGCTTGCTTTCAACTTGTGCAAGTGGACGTCCGGATTATTTAGGGCCCTACATTGCTGAAGCCGGAGAACTTCCAAACATCACCACTCCAGATGAAAAAACGGTTGTTATTCGCTTAACTCGAAGTTTTGCTGAATTCGACAAAATTTTGGCGACTGTAAATTTTGGAATAATTTCTAAAAAACGTGACAATGAATTGCGCGTAGCCGGCGTTGCTTACAGCGATAGCCCTTCATCAAGTGGCCCATTCAAAGTCACTGTGGAAAATGGCGTTTATAAATTTGTTCGCAATGACCAATGGAAACAAGATTCTGATCCAATTCGCTTTCCATTAGTTGATGAAATTGATTGGACCATTTGGAGAGATACTGGCGCACTTGATGACGCGGTTAAAAACGGTGACGTAGATCTACGTATTGACAGCGGACTTGGTGCAACTGGCCGAAAATATGTTCTTTCCGATGAGGTACTTAGAACCCAAGTTGATAACCCAACGATTGGCTTTACAAATTATTTAGCGATTTTGCCAAATGTTGCTCCGCTGGATCGAAAGCCATGTCGCGAAGCGATTGCATTTGCCCTAAACAAAGCAGCACTTGCCGCGACTCATGGTGGAACTGATGTTTCAGTTGTTGCTAACTCAATGACACCAACAAACATTGCTGGTTACCAAAAGAATTTCAATCCATATCCAACTGGCAAAGATTTCACTGGAAATCTAGATGCGGCAAGAGACAAATTAACTGAGTGTGGCTACCCAGATGGCTTCACAGTTAAATTTGCATTTGCACAGCTTGGAACAGGTCCACAGGTTTATTCGGTGCTGCAACAAAGTCTCGGTCAAATCGGAATTGTTGTTGAAGCTCTGCCGTTTGACGATTTTTCAACATACTTAACAACTGGAATTGGTTCGCCAGAAAATGCAAAAAACAACAAGGTTGGACTTGTTGCACTTGGATGGGCACCGGACTTTAATTCACCTCTTTCATTTTGGGCGCCACTTGTTGATGGTAGAAAGATTAAAGTTTTAAACAATCAAAATTTGCCACAAATTTCTAATACAGAAATTAACGCACTGCTTGATTCAATTGAATTTGGCGAAACTGAAGACTTCGCCACAGTGAATAAGAAAATTGAAGAGCTCGTTGCGCAGACTGTGACATACATTCCATTTTCAAGTGATAACGTAATTCTTTTCCGTCCGTCCTATCTTTCAAATGTGTATGTGCAGCAGGCACTGGGTTCAAACTACGATTTAGTGAATATTGGATTAAATCCAAAACCAGACAATTAAACCTTTAAATCGGTGGTTTTATCTTGGGTTATTCCTTGGAATTGTCATACAGAAATAACCAAATAAACTAAAACCGATAGAAAAACAGAGGGCCGTTTAATTGACTAATCTGACAGGCACTGCGGATAACACCGCCGCAGAACTTATGCCTGTTGACGGCCAAGCGATTGTTGGTCGCAGTCTTAGAGAAATAGCTTGGATGCGTTTAAGGCGTGACCGAGTTGCAATGATCAGTTTGTCCGTTCTTCTGTTCATTATTTTCATTGCTGCATTTGGCCCAATCATAAGCAAACTTATTGGCGTAGACCCATACTCATTTGATTCAAGTGCCATCAGTGACAACGGTGGTTTACCAAACGGCAAGTGGGGTGGAGTATCACTTGCTCATCCATTAGGCGTTGAGCCACTAACTGGCCGAGACGTTCTTGCCCGATTACTCTACGGATCACGCGTCTCATTGCTAATAGCCGGAAGCGCAACAGTTATTACGGTGACCTTAGGAACAATTATTGGAATCGTTGCGGGAAATTCACGCGGCAAACTTGATTCATTCTTAAGTCGCTTTATGGACATCACGATTGCATTCCCGTTATTACTTGTGATCATTGCAATGTCACCGGTTATTGAACAACGTTTGCAAGCGCTTGGAATTCCTTCAGGTAATCCATCACGAGTTACAACGTTGATTTTGGTGCTAAGTGTTTTTGGTTGGCCCTATCTTGCGCGAATTGTTCGCGGTCAAGTTCTGTCACTTCGCGAACGCGAATTTGTTGAGGCGGCAATCTCAATTGGTTCTAACAATCGTCGAATTGTTTTCAAAGAATTATTACCAAACCTTTGGGCACCTATTTTGGTATACACAACCATTGCGATGCCAGGTTTAATTGGAGCAGAAGCAACTTTGGCTTTCTTAGGTATTTCTGTTGTGCCACCAACACCAACCTGGGGCTCAATGCTTGAAGAATCAGTGGGTTACTTCACAGTTGATCCATTTTATTTCTTCGTACCGCTAACAATGTTGTTAGCTGCAGTTTTGTCGTTCAATCTCTTGGGTGATGCATTGCGAGATGCACTTGATCCAAAGAGTGGGCGTACATAAAAATTCTTTTCTCTTCGGCCGAAGAAAAAAGATCGATTCGAAAGAATCACAAATGTTCGAGCTCGAACAAAACAAATGGAGGACAAACCATGAAGAAATCGACCAGCATCCGCTTCGGCGTTGGTGTGGTGTCGTTAGCTCTTGTGCTTACCGCGTGCGGTGGCAGTAAGAGCGACGGTGCGTCTGCAGGAACAAAGGGTGGAACACTTACCTTCTTAACTGAAGCTGAGCAGTTCGCACACTTGGACCCGCAACGTAACTACACAGGTGAGGACCTAGCTTTCGCTAGCGGTTACCTTAACCGAACCCTTACTCAGTACACACTGAGTGCGGATAACAATGAAGCAAGCCAGCTAGTTGCTGACCTTGCAACTGACACAGGTTCAACACCAGATGGTGGAAAAACCTGGGAGTTCACCATCAAAGATGGCGTTAAATGGGAAGACGGCCAAGCCGTAACCTGTGAAGACGTTAAGTATGGTGTTTCACGTACATTCGCAACTGACATCATCACTGATGGCCCAACATATGCAATTACCATGCTTGATATCGCAAAAGATGCAGATGGTAATTCAATCTACAAAGGCCCATACGTTGAAGATGCAGCAGGACAAGCCGCATATGATGCAGCTGTAGTTTGTGAAGGTAGCAAGATTACTTTCAAACTAAGCTCACCTGTTGCTGACTTCAACTACACCGTAACTCTTAGCGCTTTCGCACCTGTGCGCAAAGATGCAGACACCGGTGAAAAGTACGATGACAAGGTTCTATCTAATGGCCCATACAAGATTGAGTCATATGTAAAGAAGGACAAGCTTGTTCTTGTACGTAACGAAAACTGGGATCCAGCTACAGATTCATTCCGTACTGCTCTTCCAGATCGCATCGAGTACAACTTCGCTGTACCAAGTGCTGTAATCACAGAACGTTTGATGGCTGATGCCGGCGACGATGTTTACGCAATCTCTCCAGATTCTGTAGACCCAGCCAAGCTAGCCAGCATCTTCTCTGATGCTAAGTACGAAAAACGTCGTTGGAACGAACTAGATCCATACGTACGCTTCTACTTCATCAACACCAAGAAGGTTCCAAACGAAAAGCACCGCCAAGCAATTCTTGCCGCTGTTAACCGTGAAGAACTTCGCAAGATCGCCGGTGGCGATTACGCAGGTGAATATGCAGATGGTGCAATCAAGCCAAACATTGGTATGGACTACGCACCAACTGGTCTATGGGATTCACTACTAGGTGAAGCAGTTCCAGCAACTGGTAACGTCGAATTAGCAAAGAAGTTAATTGCTGATTCAGGTGAAGCGTTCCCTAACCCATTGGTTATCGACTACCCGAAGACAGAAGTAAACGATAAGGCTGTTGCCTCACTCGTTGCTGCTCTTGAAGCTGCGGGAATTACTGCAACTCCAAATGGTCTAGAACCAGGTGGTTACTACCCAATCGTTATGGATCCAGCAAAGCAGGGCGGCATGACCGCAGCTGGCTGGGCACCAGACTGGCTAAATGCATCAACAGTTATCCCAGAACTATTCCATCCAAATGGTGGCTTCGCACTTTCACAGTACGATGACGCAGCATGGATGGCACGTGTTGACGCTGCAAAGGCTATGACTGACCGTGCTGCACAAGCTAAAGAATGGCAGGCTCTAAACACAGAAGCTGCTCGTCTTGGTTTGATTCTGCCAACACGTTTCGGTCTAGAACAGCGCATCGCTGGCTCTAAGGTAACTGGCGCATACATTTGGGGTCCTTATGGTTCATGGCCATACGCAACCCTTGGTGTAAACGCTAAGTAATCGAATGTAAAAAGTTGTGGGCGGGGTCAAAACCCCCCCCAACAAACACATAAATCAAAAAACATAATAATTAAATAAGGTGACAAAAATTTTAAAAAAAAAA
>JBEGOT010000004.1:0-21620 GCA_041181865.1 Actinomycetota bacterium
ACCATTGCAACTGAGGATGGAAAGTTAAATCCAGCATTAATTGAAACTCAGGCTTTTGGGTTCGGCAATGAACATCGAGCTCAACCGAAAGTTGTTTCAATCACCCAAACAACTGAACTTGGAACTTTGTATACACCTGAAGAAATTAGAGCAATTGCCGATCAGGCGCATGCCAACGGGATGCTTCTTCATTTAGACGGTGCCCGTATTTCAAATGCTGCTGCAGCTCTGGATTTACCAATGCGTGCCTTCACCACTGATGTTGGTGTCGATGTTGTTTCACTTGGTGCAACCAAAGCTGGTGCCATGGTTGCTGAAGCGGTAGTTGTTTTAAATCCAGAATTAGTTGATTCAATTAAGTTCGTCAGAAAATCGGCAATGCAGCTAGGCAGCAAAATGCGATTTCTTTCAGCACAGTTGCTTGCGTTATTTGAAGGTGATTTGTGGCTACGAAACGCAAGCACCTCCAATCAAATGGCTCAGCGCCTATATGACGGAGTCAAAGATCTGCCTGGAATTCAAATTTCTAAACCACAAGCAAACGCACTGTTTCCGATTCTTGATCCGAAAGTCACTGAGGAACTTCAGAAATCTTTCCGCTTTTATGTTTGGGATCATTTAACGGGCCAGGTTCGCTGGATGTGTTCTTGGGATACGACAACTGATGATGTCGATAGCTTTATTACGGCAATCAAAAAGGCAATTTAATCGCTATGTCTTTGGGAATAAATCCCCAAATTACGTTGTTTTTATAGTCAGTAATGTGAATTACAATTAACTTGAAAATTCAATAGTGGAGTTAACTCATACTCGTTAACCCTCAAATACTTGGGGATGAACGGTTTCGACTTTGGTAGTCGAAATGGGAGAAGCGAGCCGAGAATGTTGGTCATCTCGTAAACGTCCAGCAAAACTATAAGTGCCAAATCAAACCGCACTGACTTTGCCCTAGCTGCATAAGCTAGCCCGAAGTCCGTTAGGCCGGGGGCGTCTCCGCTCCGAATCCTGACGTCATTTAGGAGACTTACCAAGGCTTCCGGTTACGGGAAGTTGCGGAAAATCAAACAGTAACTGTGCCTGTCGACATCTTGTTTGGGTGAACGTCGGGGCAGAGAAAAGCTGATCCAAACTGCGCTCGGAGAATAACCAAATCTTCACCTAAGGACCCGGGTTCGATTCCCGGCATCTCCACTTGAATGAAAAAGACTCAGCAAACCCGCTGAGTCTTTTTCAATTTGCTACCGATACGCTGAACAAGTTAAACCGCCAATTGAGGTTATGGATTTTGAGTAATTCCACGCAAAGCAAAAATACTTTAGCGATTTTCGCAGTATTAGGCGCCTCGATTTTATTTGCTTCAGGCGGTGCATCCAGGGCGATCGTCGGCTTTCCAGGAACTGGAATTTCATTTGCTGCTTGGCGCGTATTCATTGGTGCAGCGGGGTTACTCATCTACTCTCGCTATAAATTTGGAAGTCGCGGGATCAAAGTCTTATTCAAACTACCTGTCATGTGGTTAATGGGTGGCTCGATCCTTTTCTACCAAGCTTCATTTTTCTTTGGTGCTGGCCGAATTGGAATTGCCATAGGAACGCTTGTGGCACTCGGAAGTGCACCACTTCTTGCCGGATTGATTTCCTGGTGGATGGGATTAGGTAAGCCAACAATTCAGTGGGCGATCAGCACCGCACTTGCTATTTTTGGTTTGAGTTTATTAACCAGTACGTCCGGTAGCTCTGACGCGCTGGGACTACTTTTTGTAGCACTATCAGGTTGGGCTTATTCGATTTTGACGGTGCTCGGAGTAAAAGTTGTTAAAGAGCATGATGTAAGCGGCATTGAAGTTTTAACTGTTGCATTTGCAGTAGGTGCTTTCTACTCAATTCCAATCCTTGCCACAACAAGTTCTTGGTTAGTTGAGCCAAAGGCGATTGCTGCTGTTCTTTGGGCGGGAGTAGCGGCGGCAACTCTTGCATATGCACTTTTTGGTGTAGGTATTTCTCATTTATCTGCTGGAACAGTTTCGACACTTACCTTGTTCGAGCCGGTAACTGCTACCACCCTTGGCGTTCTCTTGCTGAATGAAACCATGAATGCCAGGGGATGGATCGGATGTGCGGTTATTATCGTGGCACTTGGCCTAGTTGGATATTTCGAATCTAAATCAAAACCGACACAAATAACTTTTGACGCTTAGGAGAAAAATGGAATTGACTACCTGTCTTTGGTTTAACTACAACGGCCGAGAAGCAGCACAGTATTACGTGAGCATTTTTCCGAATAGCAAACTTAAAAGCGACTGGGTCACCCCGGTTGAGACTCCAGGAAATGAGCCAGATACCGAAGTAACTATTGAGTTTGAAATTTTTGGACAAAACTTTATGGCGTTAAATGGTGGACCGCATTTTCAATTCACCGAAGCCACTTCCTTCATCATCCCTTGCAAAGATCAGGATGAAATCGATCATTATTGGAATAGATTGATTGGCGATGGGGGACAGGCCAGTCAATGCGGTTGGCTTAAAGATAAATTTGGCGTTTCCTGGCAGATAACATCTCCAGAAATGGGCCAGTATCTTGGCGGTCCAGATTCTGACGGCCGAGCAAGGGCAGTGACTGCAATGCTTTCTCAAACCAAAATAGACCTGGCTGAACTCAAAGCTGCTTACCAGGGCTGAGCCTAAATTTCCCAAAGTAATTTAGGGGAAACTCGTAAATTTCCTTAAATTAAAAGGTAAATACCTGAAGGTATACTCAAAAGGCAGACAAGATAAGGGGTGGAATTTGAACAAGCCAAGTATTGATAATAAAAAATTCGGCCGTCAAATGAGCGCCGCCCTAGCTGTGATCGCCGCATTCGGGTACACCCGAGAATGGCCAGACACAATTCTTGTTGTTTTATTGGTGCTGGCAGCAGTTCACTTGATTTTGGCATTTGTCGCACCAGGACTATTGGGTCGAATTAATTCCATTTGGATGGGCCTTGGCTTCTTGCTTGGCAAAGTGGTCTCTCCAATTGTTATGACCATTTTGTTTTTTGTTCTATTCACTCCAATTGGTCTCGTTATGAAACTAATTGGCAGAGATGAATTAGCACTTAAGAGCCGAGGGGGGAATTCGTTTTGGAAAATTCGAACAAACCCACAAATCACCGCAGAATCATTTAAGTACCAGTACTAATACGAGTAGGAAAAAGGAAAAATATGAATTTCTTTAAAGAGCTAATTAAGTTCTTAAAGGCCCGCAATAAAATGTGGATGCTTCCAGTTGTATTAGTAATGCTACTTTTGGGCTTGCTATTGCTACTTGCTCAAACCAGCGTTTTTGCTCCGTTTATCTACACACTTTTCTAAATTATGCGCATACTTGGAATTTCGGCCTACTATCACGATTCGGCGGCAAGTCTTATTGTCAATGGCAAAATCGTGGCTGCTGCACAGGAGGAACGCTTCACTCGAAAGAAGCATGATTCTGGTTTTCCAACCAATGCAATCAATTTCTGCCTAAAAGAAGCAGGCATATCTGGCAGTGAAGTAGATCAGGTGGTTTTTTACGAAAAACCATTACCAAAATTTGAAAGACTTCTTGAAACATATTTTGCGTATGCCCCGCACGGGTTTAAGTCCTTTTCAATGGCAATGCCGGTTTGGTTATCTGAAAAACTTTTTCAGAAGCGCAATTTAGTTCGTGAACTTAAAGAAACTGTTGATTCATCGGTTAGCTGGGTCGAGAAGATGGCATTTAGCGAGCACCATCTTTCACACGCCGCCAGCGCTTTTTATCCATCGCCATTTGAGACTGCTGCAGTTTTAACTATGGATGGCGTAGGTGAGTGGCCAACCACATCACTTGCTGTTGGCAATGGCAATCAACTTGAAATACTTAAAGAAATTCATTTTCCGCACTCCCTTGGTCTGCTTTATTCAGCTTTCACATACTTCACTGGGTTCAAAGTAAATTCGGGTGAATATAAAGTGATGGGCCTAGCGCCTTACGGTAAGCCGATCTATACCAAGACAATTCTGGACAACCTGGTTGACCTAAAAGATGATGGCTCATTCCATTTAAATATGGATTACTTTGATTACCCAGCTGGACTTCGAATGACCAATAAGAAGTTTGCAGAACTTTTTGGTGGCAAAGTTCGAAAATCTGAATCTGAACTAACTCAGAAAGAGATGGACCTTGCCGCTTCTATCCAGGAAGTAACTGAAGAAGTCGTACTTAGACTTGGTAAATCAATTGCTTCAGAAACTGGGCAAAAAAATCTTTGTTTAGCCGGTGGAGTTGCACTTAACTGTGTTGCAAACGGAAAGTTGTTACGTGCAGGGTATTTTGAAAATATCTGGATTCAACCTGCAGCTGGTGATGCAGGTGGCGCATTAGGTGCTGCTTTAGCCGCACACCACCTAATGAATGGTGCACCTAGAACAGTAAACAAATCTGGCGATGATATGAGAGGTTCATACCTAGGAACCCACTACAACCAGTCTGAAATTGAATCTCGTCTGACTGCTGCTGGCGCAGTATTTGAAACAGTTTCGGATGAGCAAGTAATTGAGCAAACTGCTACTGCACTTGCTGAAGGGCAAGCCGTTGGTTGGCACCAAGGTCGAATGGAGTTCGGTCCAAGAGCACTTGGTGGAAGATCAATTTTGGCTGATCCTCGAAATGCGGATACCCAAAAGACCCTGAACTTAAAAGTTAAATTTCGTGAGTCATTTAGACCATTTGCGCCGAGCATTTTACGTGAACATGTGAGTCAGTGGTTTGATCTAAATACCGATTCGCCATACATGCTTTTAGTTGCTGATGTTGCAAAGAATAGACAAATTCCAATGACCACAGAACAGCAATCACTATTTGGGATTGAAAAACTAAATATTCCACGTTCAGAAATTCCAGCTGTCACTCATGTGGACTATTCAGCTCGAATTCAAACGGTGCATCAGGATACGAACCCGCGTTACCACGCTTTAATTCAACGCTTTTTTGAGAAAACTGGATGCCCAGTAATTGTTAATACTTCTTTTAACGTTCGCGGCGAACCAATCGTTGAGTCGCCAGAAGATGCTTTCCGCTGTTTTATGGGTAGCGATTTAGATTTTCTTGCAGTTGGTAACGCAATTTTGCGTAAACCAAACCAACGCGCCGATTTAATTGAAGATTACAAGGACAAGTATGAGCTCGACTAGTGGTGACTCGGAAGTAAAGGCCGCTAGCAAGAAAAAACTTTCTAATTACTTTGGTATGGCCCAGCCATACAATTTTTCGATCGCACTTCCATCTTTGGCTGCATTTTTCTTATTATTTTGCGTTTCACTAATGGCAATTGGAATGCTGGCAACCGATCGCCTGCAACTTGGAACACCAAGAGGAAACTTCTTCATATATTTATTTGTGCTTTCAACAATTGCATTAATTAGTGTGCGTAGACCAAAATTGTCGTGGTCAGTAATAACCTTGCTATTCATTGAATTTTCGTTGGCTTTTGTTCCATATTTTGCTGGGAAAGCTGGCCTTAAATTAAGTGACACCTTATTACCGGCTGCTACAAATTCAAGATTTGAATATCATCCAATTCTTCAAGGTGTACCAAAATCAAACTATTCAAGCACCTTGCCTGATGGTGGGACTCTGACTCATACTTCATTTGGTACACGTGGTCCACAACCAGCCGATGATGTACTAGCCAACGGAATTCTCATCAATGCATACGGTGGCTCAACAACTTATGATGTGGCTGTAAGTGACGAACAGTCCTGGCCAAATCAGCTAAGCACTCTTCTTGGCAGTAATGTCGCAGTAATTAATCGTGGAGTTCCAGCTTTTACATCCGCAGACAATCTTTTACAAACTTCTTTTTATGATCAAGTCAACGGGCGAACACCTAAATGTTCGATTTACTACGAAGGTTGGAACGATGCGCGAAATGCACACATTCCAACCCCAGATGCCGCTTATGCCGACACACACGTCCTGAGTTTGGTGAATGAACTTCAAGTTCGCAAGGGTAACGGATTCACTCCAATTATGACCCTGCTTAGCCAAATGCCGCTCATTGGCCAAGACACTGTTCCAACACCAACTGGATATGTTGATGCCAAGTTAAGCGGACAACCAGATCAGATTTTGAACGATCGCTTTAGGAAGAACATACAGAGCATCATCGCTATAAACCACAGTCGCGGCGTTAAGACCGTATTAGTTGGACAAATTCTTAATGAATCAGTTCTGGTCGGTGAAGACGCTGGGCTTATTCCAAATGTGCCCAAAGGCAAAGTTATTGAGTTTATTGCCGGCTTAAATGCGATTATGAAAGCTGAAGCGCTAAAGCTTGGAGCAACCTACATAGATGCAAATCAATCTAGTTTCACGGCAAATGATTTTGTTGACGAAGGCCATTTCAATGCAAATGGTTCAGCAAAATTCGCCAAAAATATTGCCCCTGAAGTTAATGCTGCTTGTCTAGCCGCAAACTAAGCTTTTATGTCGCTTAAAGCATTTAGTAAGCGATCGACCTCTTCTGAGGTGTTGTAAGGGGACATTCCAGCACGAGCGGCACCTGCATAGCCCAAACCAAGATGATCACAGCATTCGATTGCGTAGAAATTGCTGGCTGGTGCGTGTACATCTACTTTTAGCAATTCTTGATAAACGCGCTCTGGTTTTATTCCATCAAGATTGAAAAATTGAGTTGGAGTTTTAACCTTCGAATTGCTGTAGATCTTCACATTGCCCATTGATTCCAAGCCAGCGCGTAATTGATGGTCAAGAGCCATCTCATGTGCACCTGAAGCAGCAAGAGAAGTAAGTAGGCGTTGGCGACGAGAGCCACTAGCTTCAGGATCCATGCCAGCCATGAAATCTATTGCAGCGGTGATGCCAGCTAAAAATTCATATGGCAATGTGCCAAGTTCGAATCTTTCTGGAACAACTTCTGTTGACGGACGTAATTTATCTGGGTGCAAAGTTTCAAGTAACTCTGGGTTGGCTCCAAGGAATGCGATATGTGGACCAAAGAATTTGTAAGGGGAGCAGCCGTAGAAGTCTGCCCCTAAAGTTTCCATATCCACTGGATTATGTGCAGTGTTTGCAACTCCGTCAACATAAAGTAAGGCGCCAACCGAATGCACGATCTTTGAGATTGCTGGCAAATCTGGCTTTGAACCAAGTACATTTGAAGCTGCTGTGAGAGCAACCACTTTGGTTTTTTCGGTTACAACTGCTTCAACATCGGAAACATCTAGATGACCTGTATTTGGGTCAAAATCAATCCAGCGTAAGGTAGCACCGGTTTTATTTGCGTAAGTAACCCATGGCCTTACGTTGCCATCATGATCAAGGCGCGAAACAACAATTTCATCACCAGGTTTCCAACTTTGTGAAAGTGTGCGCGCAAAATCAAAAGTTAGCTGTGTCATGCTTCGACCAAAGACAATTCCGCGTGGATCAATATTTAATAAATCACCTGCTGCTGCTCGAGCATTGACTACAGATTGTTCAGCATTCTTTTCAGATTGTGATCCAGTGGCGCGATTAGAAAGTGGACCAGTGATCGTGTCATAGATTGCCTTGCCAACTGAAACAGGGGTCTGTGTTCCACCCGGGCTATCGAATTGGGCTACACCCGAATTAAGACTTGGGAATTGCGATCTAATTTGTTCAACATTGAAAGCCATGCCTCAATGCTATTTATTGGTGCTGCGTTTGGTTCGACCAACCCACGCGCTTGGCTTTAAGTCATCTGGCGTCGGCGCATCCCATCCGCGCCACAAAGACATTCCCCGAATCAAAATAACTATAAAAATGGTGCTAAGTTCGGCAAATTTAATGAAACCTTGCTCGTACCAAATTACAAACCAAATAGCACCGAATAGTGCAACAGAGGCTAGCCATGGTCCACGGGTCATAATGTCAGGTTTTTGTCCAGTAAGAACGTCACCTAGAATCCCACCGCCAATGGCAGTCAACGTTCCAATGAAGATTACCGAACCCAGAGGCATTCCATAAATTAAAGATTTTTCAGCACCGATTACTACAAACATGCCAATCACCAAAGCATCAAGAGTGTAGAAAACTCGCCTAGGTTTCAAGATTTGATTTCCAAATACCGCGCCAATGATTGATGAAAAAGCTGCGGTTGGAACATAACGTCCCTGAATTAGCGGATTGATTGGAGCGTTTAGAAGTAAGTCACGAATAATACTTCCACCGAAACCAAACAACATTCCCATGAGTAATACACCGACTAGTGGTGCTTTCCGTGAAGTTGCCAGAGTTGCTCCATAAACCGAACCAAATGCAACTGCGCCTAAGTCAATCCATAGGGGAAGTGCGATTGGTTCAACAATCTGCGGTTCAAATAGCACTGACAACCTCGTTTGGAAAAACTTGAATTAACCCTAAGGCAGTTTATTGGGTTTATTGCAAGAATTGGCCATACTAAAATGTGACTATGAGTAGCGAAGAGTTCCGTACTGAAGGCGGCGTGCTTGTTGATGAGCGTACCGAAGAACAGGTTCAAGCTGGTGACCATGAACGCTTCGCGCATTACGTTAAAAAAGACAAGATTGTCGAAAGCGCCGTATTAGGCGGAGCTGTTGTTGCACTTTGTGGCAAAGTTTGGGTACCAAATCGTGATCCGGGCAAATTCCCAGTCTGCCCAGAATGCAAAGAGATTTATGAAGGTCTTCCTCCTGGTGGTGGCGACGAAGGTTCAGATTCCTAGGCTTTCACCCAGTTAAATTGCGTGGCAAACTACAAGTGTGAGCGTTGCCCCAATTGAGTTTGCTGAAACAGATTTAGCAACAGCGCGTCCCTGGGTAACAATTGTTTGGAATGACCCCATCAATTTGATGAACTATGTAACTTTCGTTTTCCAAGATTATTTTGGCTACGACAAAGCTAAAGCTGAAAAATTAATGCTTGATGTGCATAACAAAGGTAAAGCTGTAGTTAGTTCAGGTACTCGCGAAGAAATGGAACGCGATGTTGCCGCGATGCATTCATATGGTCTTTGGGCCACCACGGAACGAGATAGTTCCTGATGTTTAAGCGTTCTATTAGAGGCAAAGTAACGCTAAATCTTAATTTTGATGAGAGAAAAGTACTGCGTGAACTTTTTAGCCAGATGCATGAACTTCTCGAAGTGCCAGATGTGCCAGAAGAATCCGATCCGCTTGCTGCGCTAGTGGGTCTGGATGGCCCAACACAAGCACCCAGTGATCCAGCTATTGCCAGACTTTTTCCTTCTGCGTACAAAGATGACGAAGATTCCGCCTCGGATTTTCGTAGATTTACAGAACCTGATTTACGAAATGAAAAATTAACAAATCTAGAGATTGTTTCCTATTTACTTGAAAGCGATTCAGAAAAACTCGAGTTAAATAGCGCCCAGGTAAAAGCCTGGCTTAAATCCTTAAATGACTTGCGGTTAGTCCTTGGTACGCGCGTTGGTATCACTGATGATTATCGTGAAAAGCAATCAACTGATCCAGGTTTGCACCTGTACGACTACCTGACTTACCTGCAAAGCACTTTAATCGAAGCCCTCTAAGATCAATACAGGTGAAAAGTTGTTAGAGATTAGCAAAGATTTAATAGATCAGATGGTGGCGCATGCGCGCAAAGATCATCCTGATGAAGCTTGCGGAGTGATTGCTGGGCCAGCTAACTCCGATCGCCCTGAACGCTTTATTCCGATGGTCAATGCTGCTCGTTCGCCAACTTTTTATGAATTCGAAACGCATGATCTTTTGCAGCTTTACAAAGATATGGATGCCCGAAATGAAGATCCTGTCGTCATTTATCATTCACATACCGCCACTGAGGCTTACCCATCTAGAACTGATATCACTTACGCTTCTGAACCAAATGCGCATTACGTATTGATCAGTACACGGGAAACTGGAAATGCCGATGGTCCTTATGAATTAAGGTCTTTTCGAATCGTTGATGGATCTGTCGAAGAAGAAGAAATAGAGATTAGTTAAGCCCAAAGTTGGCCATCAAGGGCGTCTTCCGCTTCATCAAGTGAACCTTCATAAGCTCCTGTTGATAAATACTTCCAGCCACCATCACAGACTATGAAAACTATGTCTGCTTTTTCACCAGCTTTAACTGCCTTAGCTGCAACACCAAGGGCAGCATGCAAGATGGCACCAGTTGAGATCCCGGCAAAAATACCTTCTTTATCCAGTAACTCTCGAGTGCGGGCAACAGCTTCACGAGGACCTACTGAAAATCTTGTGGTCAAAATTGATTCGTCGTATAACTCTGGAACAAAACCTTCATCTAAATTTCGAAGTCCATAAACTAATTCGCCATAACGTGGTTCGGCGGCAACTATCTGAACATCTGGCTTATGTTCGCGAAGGTATCTGCCGGTTCCCATCAAGGTTCCAGAAGTTCCAAGGCCGGCAACGAAGTGAGTGATTGTTGGTAAGTCAGCAAGAATCTCAGGGCCAGTCCCGGTGTAGTGGGCAAGTGCATTTGCCGGATTTCCATATTGGTAAAGCATTACCCAATCTGGATTCTGGGCAGCCAATTCTTTAGCAACGCGAACAGCTTCATTAGATCCACCAGCAGCAGGTGAGTAACGAATTTGCGCCCCCCACATGTTTAAAAGCTGAGTACGTTCAACAGAAGTATTTTCTGGCATCACACAGATCAGTTTGTAACCTTTTAGACGCACTGCCATGGCAAGTGAAATACCTGTATTGCCACTTGTTGGTTCAAGAATTGTGCAGCCAGGAGTTAGTAAGCCATCCTTTTCAGCCGCTTCGATCATCGCTAATGCTGCGCGATCCTTGATTGATCCAGTTGGATTACGATCCTCTAGTTTTGCCCAGATTCGAACATCATCACTTGGGGATAGATTAGGTAAACCAACTAGTGGGGTATTGCCAACAGAATCAAGAAGTGAATCGAAGCGCATTAATTAGCCACCAGCAACGGCCGGCAGAATAGTCACTGCATCGCCGTCAGCAATTTTTGCATCAAGGCTGCCCATGAATCGAACATCTTCGTCATTGATATAGATGTTCACAAATCGGCGCAGCTGGCCGTTTTCAAGCAGGCGGTCACCAAGGCCTGGGAACTTGTCATCCAGGTTAGTAATGAGGTGTTGTAGCGAATCCCCAGAACATTCAACTGATCGTGCATTTCCGGTGTAGGAACGCAAGATGGTTGGGATGCTGACTGCGACTGCCATTGCTCTACTTTCTATATGGTTGAAATTTCTACTAATTTATAACATCTCGATTCTTCAATAAATTCCACTTAAATGCTCGCAAGGATTTTGCAATAGACGCCAGTCGAAATGGTTCCAAACCCTTTAATCCCAAGGGATTGAACTTGAGCAAATATGATTAAGGCGTGGATAACAGGGCAATTGGCGTTATGGATTCGGGTGTAGGTGGCCTGACCGTCGTTCGCTCGATTTTGGACCAGTTGCCAAATGAACCAGTTATTTATGTTGGAGACACAGCCAATAGCCCCTATGGCCCTCGGCCAATCGCAGAAGTGCGCGAACTAGCCTTAAACATTTTGGATTCGCTGGTTGAGCGTGACGTTAAAGCTTTGGTGATCGCTTGTAATTCTGCAAGTGCAGCCATGCTAAGAGATGCCCGCGAGCGATATTCAATTCCAGTGATTGAAGTTATTCAGCCAGCCGTCAGACGTGCAGTTAGCGCTACGAGAACTGGTCACATTGGCGTAATTGGAACAGCAGCCACAATCAACAGCGGTGCTTATGCTGATGCTTTTGCGGCCGCTACTCAAATCCAATTAACTTCAGCAGCCTGTCCAAAATTTGTGGAGTTGGTGGAAGCGGGGATAACAAGTGGTCCAGAGGTTCTCGAAGTGGCCAAAGAATACTTAGCCCCAATTCTTAAGGATGAAGTCGATACTTTAGTTTTAGGTTGCACCCACTATCCGTTACTAACGGGTGTAATTAGTTTTGTGGCTGGCAACAAAGTGACCCTAGTTTCTAGTGCTGAAGAAACTGCAAAAGATGTTTATCGAATGCTGGTCGAAAATGATCTATTACGAGATACCAAAGCGCCCGCTCCAAAACACCAATTCTTAGCAACAGGAAAACCCTTTACTGACTTGGCTCGTCGCTTCTTGGGCCCTGAAGTGACTCTGGTCGAGACTATCTAGTTGCTAGAGTCGCATTCGTGACTACACGATCTGACGGCCGAAGCGCCGATGAATTACGCGAAGTTAAATTCACCCGCAAGTGGCTCGACCATGCTGAAGGCAGCGTTTTAGTTGAATTCGGGGCAACCAGGGTTTTATGCGCAGTCTCATTTGTTGAAGGCGTTCCACGCTGGAAAAAGGGAAGTGGCGAAGGTTGGCTAACTGCTGAGTATTCGATGTTGCCGCGAGCTACTCACACCAGAAGTGATCGCGAAAGCGTTAAAGGAAAACTGGGCGGACGCACTCATGAAATTTCAAGACTTATTGGCCGAAGTTTGCGCTCAATCATTGATTTAAAGTCTCTTGGTGAAAACACAATCATGATCGACTGTGATGTGTTACAGGCAGATGGTGGCACAAGAACCGCTGCAATTACTGGAGCTTACGTCGCAGTCGCAGATGCGGTTGAGTGGGCAAGAACTGCTGGCTTAGTTGCGCCATCAGCTGTCGTGTTAACCGATTCAGTCGCGGCAGTATCAGTTGGAATTATTGATGGAGTTCCATCCCTTGATCTGCACTATGACGATGATGTTCGTGCCGAGACCGATATGAATGTCGTCATGACTGGCAGCGGAAAATTTGTGGAAGTTCAAGGAACTGCTGAACGGGAACCATTTGACCGAAATTTACTCAACCAACTTTTAGATTTAGCCACAATTGGATGTACCGAATTGACCGCACTTCAAAAGGCTGCTTTAACCAAATGACTCAACAATTTGTCTTAGCCACGCGAAACAAACACAAAGCCAAAGAACTTCAAAGGATTTTGCGCGAAAAAAATTTAAAAATTGAAATTTTAACTTTGGATAGCTTCTCTAAAGCGCCAAAAGTTGTTGAGACCGAAAGCACCTTCGAAGGCAATGCACTGTTGAAAGCCAGGGCAATCTGCGCTCACACCGGGCTTCCTGCAATCGCAGATGACTCAGGGCTTTGCGTTAATTCACTAAATGGTATGCCAGGAGTTCTTTCGGCTAGGTGGTCTGCGGCTAAGAAAAAAGTTGATGAAGAAAATCTTGAACTAGTTTTAGCTCAACTTGAAGATGTTCCAGATGTTCGTCGTGGTGCCCAGTTTGTATGCAAAGCTGTGGCAGTTTTTCCAGATGGTAAGGAAATTATTGCAAGTGGAACTGTTGAAGGTTTCATAGTTCGCAAACCTCGTGGCAAAAATGGTTTTGGATACGATCCAATATTTCAGCCAGTTGACTCACTGCGCACAACAGCTGAAATGTCTGATGAAGAAAAAGATTCGATTAGCCATAGAGGTAAAGCGCTTAAAGATTTGGCTGGTCAGCTAGCCAGCGTTATTTCTTAAACTTCGCGCCACCAGCTTTTAGAGTTCTGATAGTTTTCGGGCCCATGCCATGCAGTGCGGCTAGATCATCAAGTTTGATCTTGGCTAGGTCAGATAACTTCAATAATTTGGCATCAACTAGCGCTCGGCGAGCTGGGGCACTAATTCCAAGTTCGCGCCAATTGCCATCTAACTTTTCGTATTTAGATAAATCAACCTCACCCCGAGTTACCGGGCAACTTGAGATTGTTGATTTTTTGCTGGCCACGGCCAAAAGTTTAAACGTGCGGGACGGGGGAGTTGAACCCCCACACCCGAAGGCGCCAGAACCTAAATCTGGTGCGTCTGCCAATTCCGCCAGTCCCGCGCACGTGGGCTCTATTCTGCCATTAAATCTGGGCTAAGCGGAAATCGGCCAATCCCAGGCTTGGAAACTCTGGTTAGTCGATTTTGAATGGTTCGCGGATTGGGCCAAGTTCAATGCCTGCTGCAGCATGGTCAACTTGCTCACCGCGGGCTAGCTGGGCTAAGTGAGCACGTTTATGCCAGCGCTGTTCCACTTTGCCGTAACGCCAAGTCAGAAGTGCCACAACCCACACAATTACAAATGCAGCAACTATGTAGTAACCAGCCGTATTTAGTTCGATTGAGTTCGCCCAGTCCCATACGCCACCAGTTAAGTCCAGTTGATTGCTCAATACCTGGGTAAGTTCCAGTCCGCCAATAAATAATGCAGTACCAACCGAAAGGCTGGTGATCACAATGTTGTAGTAAACCTTGCGAACTGGTTGGGAAAACGCCCAACCGTAAGCGAAGTTCATGAAAGACCCGTCAATTGTGTCTAGCAAGCTCATGCCACCAGCAAAAAATAGCGGCAAACTCAAAATGGCCCACCATGGCAGACCTGCAACAACCGATGAACCTGCAAGGACGAGTAAGCCGACTTCCGTTGCTGTGTCGAAACCAAGTCCAAATAGTAAGCCAAGTGGATACATCTTCCAGGATTTATCAATACGTCTTGCGATCGGGCCGAAAAAGCGCATTAGTAATCCGCGAGAATCCAAGTGCTTTTCTAATTCAGCCTCAGAATATTTTCCTTGCCGCATGTCAATAAATATTCTAATGATGCCCACTAAAACAATTAAATTCAGGATTGCAATAAGCATCAAGAAAAGACCACTTACGGTGAGGCCAATTACACCAGTTACCTGATGCAAGGTGGATTCTTCATCTTTGAGTTGAGTTCCTAGAGATTTAATTCCGAAGTTGAGCAAAATTGCCAAGCCAGCTACCACTGAGGAGTGACCGAGGGAGAAGAAAAAGCCAACGGCTAGTGGACGTTGGCCTTCACTCATTAATTTTCTTGTGGTGTTATCTATTGCTGAGATGTGATCGGCATCAAAGGCGTGACGCATGCCAAGCACGTAGGCAAGCATTGCTGTGCCCCAGCCAAACATCGTGCCATCAGATAATTCATAGTTACCTTTTGTGGCCTGCCACATCAAAGCAAAACCAGCTATGTGCAAAAACGCAATAAAGCCGAACATCGCAAAAAGACGGCGCCATTCTGACTTAGTCAGACGATCTTTTAGGGGCGTTTTTACTTTGTGGTCGTGAACTGGAAGTGTCACTTAAATCCTTATTGCAAACTATTTGCAATAAGGATAACCCAATTATTGCCTAACAAGCAAGCGAACTTTGAATCGGAACATTCAACTCATAGGCTTTAAGGCATGTCAGGTTTTAGTTTCCCAAGTGAATCAGCAAAGAAGATTGCTGCTGATTTAGATGCAACTCGTAATCAGCTAGCCAAAGATGTTGCAGATCTTGAGAGTTACTTAAAGCCTGCTCAGGTTGCATCTCGCGGAATGCAAAAGGTCACTGATTTCTTTGTTGATGAAAATGGTCAAGTTAAGCCAGAACGCTTAGCAATTGCTGGTGTAGCGCTACTTGGCTTAATCGGACTTCTTAGTCGCGACCGCGACTAATCTTCCTCGCTACTTCCAAGTGGCATTGAAGCCATGTGGTGACGGCGACACAACACTTCGTAGGCAACTACATCAGCACTTGAAGTATCGCCAACAACAACTTGCTCACCTTCAGTAACCATCACTCCATTAACAGTTCTGGCATTGTGAGTTGCCTTTCGACCACACCAACAAAGTGCTTCAACTTGAAGAACTTGGATACGATCCGCTAATTCAAAAAGTCTGGCAGAGCCTGGGAAAAGTTCAGTTCTGAAGTCAGCTGATAATCCAAATGTGAAAACGTCGATGTCCAAATCATCAACTACGTGTGCTAACTGATCAACTTGTTTGCGTGAGTAGAACTGGGCTTCATCGCAAATTAAATATTCAAGCGGATTGCCATCTGACTGGTGGGCAAGTGCAATGTCAAAGAAATTAGTTTCTGGCTTGACCTCAATTGCTGGAACTTCAAGACCCAAACGACTTGAAATAACACCATCGCCAGCGCGATCGTTACAGGTAAATACCAAACCGCGACGACCACGAGAAGCATGGGTGTAGTTAACCTGGGCGGCAAGGGTGGACTTTCCGCAGTCCATGGTGCCGGTGAAGAAAACTAATTCAGCCATTTACATACTTTAATTTAAAGTTTGAACCCTGGGTATTCGTCTGTAACAAGCAAGAAAGCGTAGCCAGTTACCCGGTTCCAGTAAGCGATCACCTTACAGATTACATCAGCAGAATTTTGTGACATTTGACCATTTGTCAAGATGTTAACCCAAGAGAGCACCACAAATAGAAGTGCATAAAGTGCATAAAAAATTCCGACTAAATAAACCGGAATTGCTAAGAACCATTTGATTAGTGGAAGAAATCGATTTAGTTTTCGACCGCCATCTATTTCTGGAAAAGTTGTTTTAACGACAGAACTTGCTTCGATTGTTGGATATTTATCTGTCAGCAAAACGAAATATGAAGTAACACGCAAACTTAGATCTAAAAGTGCGTGATTAAATGCCAGAGCATAAGAAGGGTAAATTCCGCGAAAGATCAACGCTAAGGCGGGTGGCAATACTATAAATCCAGCAGTCCAAGTTGCTGCATCTGAATTGTCTGAAGCCCAGTTAGCAAACGATGATAAGAAAATCCATGCTGGAAATATCAAGATTGCACGTAATAAAACTGAGGTTCGATCGCGATTTTCTAGCTGTACTTCAAGCTGTGTTTCAATTTGATTACTCATGCTTAGAGTCTAATAACCTTGTATTCCAAGGACTTTGGGTTTCTTGGGTTACAATCAAAATATGCACAAAAGGCTACTTCCCACTAATCGTTTTGTGCCAAAAAAAGCTTTAATTTTATTAATTTCACTTGGTCTTGTTTTCTTTTCAATAAGTTCCCCGGCTAAGGCAGAAGACCCTGTTTCCGCGGCTAGGGCCGAACTGGCTGCAACCATGAAATCTCTTGAAGATGCCAAAACAACCTTGGCCGCTGCTGAAAATGAATTGGCAACTGCCAAATCCGCTGCGGCAAAAGTTGCCCGTGAATTAAAAGCAGCTGAAGATGCTCTCGCGGTTATTCAAGCCGAGATGGATGCATTAAATGCTGAGATCGCAGTTAGCCAAGCTCAGCTAGATGACATTGTTCGCACCGCTTACAAAATGGGTGTCAGCAAAGAGTGGTTGATGGTCGATGTGATCATTAGCTCAGATACCGACGAAAACATAACAAGCAAGATTGAATTACTTAACCATGTCCTAGATAGCAGCAACGACGTGCTTGCTGTCCTGATGGAGAAAAAGACTCAACTCCAGGTCAAGGTTGAAGAAGCTCAAAAAATTCAAGTTGAAATAAAAGCCAAAAATGATGAAGCTCAGAAAATAGTCGCTGACATTGCAGTTAAAACCAAAAAAGCTCAGGCTGAAGCTGATCGATTACAGGCCCTAGCTAACGAAAAAGAAGCCGTGCTTCGCAAGTTAGTATTTGCAGGTCTGCCAACCAATGGCAACATCATCGGTGCCGACATTTCTTATGCCCAGCACAGTGGTGGCAAGCAAATCGATTTCATCAAGATGTATGACGCGGGTGTTCGGTTCCTATTTATGAAGGGTTCAAGTGGCGGCGAGGCAGCAAATGCCCAGGCAATTACTTGGTCCAAGATCGATTTTCCTAAAGCTCGCGAAGCAGGAATCCTTACTGGCATCTACCATGTTGGCTTAATTGCTGCAGGCAGTGATCCATCTAGCGCTGCAGCTCAAGGCGCAGCGCAGGCAAATCGTGCTATTTCAAACATGAATGCACTAGGAGGTTACAAGCCAGGCGTGCTTCCTGTTGCCTTAGACATCGAAGGATTCAGTTTGGCTGGTGGAGCTGGAACGCCGGCTTCAGTTGTTACCGCATTTGTCAGATCATTCTTAGACACAGTTAAATCTCAAACCGGGTTTACACCAATCGTTTATTCAAACTTAAGTTTCTTGAAGCAATACATAAATGATCCAGCGATTGCTAATTATCCACTTTGGGTTGCGAACACCAGTGATACCCCCACACCTGGAACAGTAGGGTCAAAGCAAACTTGTTACGCAACAGTCTGGACAACAGGTGCCTGTAACCTCAACTGGACTATTTGGCAGTATTCACACACAGGTAATGGTGCTACATACGGTGTTGCCAGTACTTACATTGATTTAAATCGTTTCGGTAAATCGATTAATGAATTACTTGCCTTAGCGCATTACTAATAAAACTCAATTAAACATTGCGCGATTTTGCTCGGGTAATAATCTGTCGTATTCTTAATGAGCCGACGCGGGGTGGAGCAGCTCGGTAGCTCGCTGGGCTCATAACCCAGAGGTCGCAGGTTCAAATCCTGTCCCCGCTACTAAAAAGATAAAGGCCCCATTCGTTGGGGCCTTTATCTTTTAATCCCTGAGTATTTTCTCTATTGGTCTTCCTTTAGCAAGTTCATCTACGAGCTTGTCCATGTAACGAATCTTTTTCATTAAAGGTTCTTTAATGTCTTCAATTTTCACGCCACAAATTGTGCCGGTAATTTTTTTGGCATTTTTATGCAACTTGGCTTGTTTGAAGAAATCTTTGAAGGTCGTTTCAGCTTTAAGGTGCTTTTGAAGTTCGGCTGATGAAAAACCAGTAAGCCAGCACATTACTTTATTTAACTCAGTCTTAGTGCGACCTTTACGTTCAACTTTGTTGACATAGTGCACATAAACTGACTGCACTGACATGTCATAGATTTTGCTCATCTATTTCCATTGCTCGGTTAGTAGATCATTTATTTTTTCGGCATCACGCAGGATGGATCCACCGATTAAAAGTGGCTGGGTTTCATCCAAGTGGCGAAGTTCAGAAATTGCGTTTTGGCGCTGTGCTTCGAATCCATCTTGATCCTCAGCAATAGCAGCTGCTGGACGATCTTCGGCAGCTTCGGCTTGATCGTTAATTGCGTGCGCAGTGGCTGTTAAAACGCCAGCTAGGGCAGCAGCTAAATTTTCTGGCAATTTATCTGAACTAGCAAAAGTTAAATCTAGCTCTCGGCAGATATTCACTAAAGTCTCTGCTGTAATTTTTGTCTTTTGAACTTGCCTTAAGACAGCCTGAGTTTCCTTGCGATCTAATATCGGTGACCAGCCAGTGCCGGCTACCGCACTTTCAGCCTGACCAGTAATTTCGACCAAGTCCTCGACAATTTTCTTGGCTTCAATTAACCAATCACGTGACATCTCGCGAGTGATTGAATCAGGTTCCAATGCAAGTTTTACAGCAATTCGGTTGAGTAAGTTGACCATTGCAATTGATTGTGAAATTCCTGCTCGAAGGGCCCGACTGTGAGGGGTGCCTTTGCGGATGAAGTAAGAGGCAACTACCGCAAGAGAGACACCCAGCAAAATTCCAAAAAATCTCTGTTCTAAAGTTTCGAGTGCAACACCGGTTGAATGCGGTCCGATCACCAACATAAGTGTGATGCCAAGTGCAATGGCACCTTCCTCACCAAGTTTTAACAGGCGAGCAGTGATGAAGCATGAAAAAACTGATATGAGAAATACAAACCAGTTAAAGCCGATTGTTTGAATAAATAAGAATGCAACAGTTCCACCAATTAGTACACCAACAATCTGGCTAAAACTTTCCCGAATTGAATCGTGAAAAGTGTGCCGGATTGAAATTAAAGCTGTGATTGCTGCGGTCGTTCCGGAAATTTGTGGTGTGTTCGCCCCAATGAAATAGGCAAGTGTTGCGGCTAGCGAGCTCAATACCGCTAACCGAAAATACGGCGCATTGATAACGTCATTTAACGTGACTTTTTCGCCCTTGATTGATCGAGGAGTGAAGAAGTCGCGAAATGTCGACATCGGTTTATCGGTTGCTTTTAACGACGGTGAACTGGTTCATCAAACCAATTACGGGCAGCTGCCAATATTTCATTTTCAGACATTGCCGGAACATTGATATCAAGCGCGCCAACAATCTTGTGAGCCACATCTTTGTGATGGCGCTCAAGGTGTTGCACGAACTTGACCATCCAATTGGATTTTCCATTGCCATGACCGACTAAAAGGATTTCACCAGCAGGGGCAAGCACTGCAGATATTGCTTCGTAATATGCCTTTGTTGCTTTATCGGAATCGTGACCACCGTGATGCTGGGCTTCGCGAACATGACGATGAGTATCGGCATTTGCAGGCTGATGAACTACTTCTGGCTTTGTGCCCTTTTCGGCATTGGTGGCCCAAATTCTGGTTTCATCGCGTTCAATCACAGCAACTACAACACGGTTAGTTAGATCGGCAGTCATTGTTTCCTCTTTCGTCAGACATAACTTTACTCTGGTCGATTAGTTCACTGCCAGAGATGCCTAGTAGGTGGCTTTCCGTGAGGCCGATATAGTCAGAGTATGACCCTTCGGCAGATAAATATGTATGCCTGGGTAGCAATTATGTGGGGCGCATCTTTTGCCTTTCTAGTACCCGTTGTGAATTCACTTAACTGGGCCGGAACCGTTACGTTTCGAGCATTCCTAGCCAGCGCGATCGTTTATGGAATTGCCAAAGCAACCAAGCGCGAACTTGTATTTGGAAAGAATTGGACAAATTTGGCTGTTCTTGGTTTTACAAGTGTGGCTATGAATTTAAGTGGTCTTAATTTCGCTCTGGATCGGATTGGCACTCAACTAGCTGCGATTTTAGTTACGACCATTCCGCTATTTGGTGTTCTCTTTGAAAGTATCTGGCTAAGAGCTCTGCCAACCAAAATGAAGTTGGCTGGATTAATAATTGGTTTTGCTGGGGTAGTTATTTTGATTGGGCTTTCACCACAGGCAATGAATAAAGAATTTTTGCTTGGATTTGTTGGCTCAATTGTGGGTGCAACTGGTTTTGCAATAGGTGGTGTTTACTCAAAAGCTCGTGCAAGCCACATCGGCTCTTGGGAACAAACGATCGGCACATTCCTATTCGGTGGCCTTTGGACTTTGCCGCTACTCCTAGTTGTTCCAATCTTTCATGCGCCAACTCTTGGCGACATTCTATGTTTAATAGCAGTTGCTGCTACAGGTAGCGCATTGGCTTACATTTTGTACTTCAAGCTTGTCGCCGAAGTCGGTGCTTCAACGGCGCTATCAACCGAATTTTTAGTGCCAGTTGTGGCAGTAATTTTGGGCTACATTCTGTTCAATGAGTCGTTATCAGCAAATCAGATTATTGGTTCAATAATTATCATGATTGGTTGTGCTTTGGTTATGGAAATTAATCCATTCGCAAAATTTGTTCAAGCAAAAAGGTAATCACTATGGCTAATTCCAAATTGCCGAAACGTTATGGCTGGAACACGCCAGTAACAGCACCTGGGCCAAAAGGGTTAAGCATGGTTTCCATGATGAAAAACATAATGGCCGAACCACTTCCATTTTTGGCTGCCATGAGATTGCAATTTGGCGATGTAGTTCAGTTTCCAATTCCAAAGCCAGCAACTTATTTTGTTTCCTCGCCTGAGGGCGCTAGAGATGTACTGGTAGCTAAACATAAGCAGGTTAACAAGCGAACAATTCAATACTCAACCTTGGCGTTGGTTACTGGCGAGGGCTTGTTAACCGCCGATGGTGAAGTATGGAAGCAACGTCGACGCATTTTGCAGCCCGCCTT
>JBEGOT010000005.1:0-11503 GCA_041181865.1 Actinomycetota bacterium
TTCAGCAATTTGTTGAACAAGAGATGCCGGAATTGTCACAGGTGACATCGCGCCCATTAGTAGGAACGGAGTCAAAATAACTGCTTGGTTAGCCCGGCTGTATTCAAACTGTGATTCAAGCATGCGATCATCCCAACGAAGTGGGCTGTTGCAGTTGATCAGCGAAATTGTCGCTGGTGCTTTTTCAATTGCTTCACGGCCACCAAAAAGAATTTCGCTCATCTTGATTACATCGCGTGCATTCTGAGCTGATACGACGTTACCCATGTATGGCTTATCGGTAAGTGTTTGCAGGCGATAAGTCATATCTAAATGACGTGTGTCTAAGTGAGTGTCTTCTGGTTCACAAATAACACTGCTTGCCACATCCATAGTTGAAAACATTTGGCTTAGCTTTAATAAGTTTTCGTAGTCGCGCAGTTTCGCATCGCGACGAACGCCATCTTCTAAAACGAAAGGAGAGCCGTAGTTACCAGCGAACACCATATTTTCGCCACCGATGCGAACCGAGTTCTTTGGGTTACGAGCTTGCAAATCAAATTCTTTTGGAGCCTTGGCAACCTGAGCCAAAATAAATTCAGGATCGAACTTAACGTTGTTTCCTTCAACTTTTTGGCCAGCCTTGCGGAACAGGTCTAATGCCTCTTCACTTAAGTACTCGATGCCAATTTCAGAAACAATCCGGCGCCAACCTTTATCCAAGGCAGCCATTGCATCCTTGGAAAGAATCTCAAAGCGCGGGCTTTTATTCTGGAACATTTATTCTCCAAATCGCTTGACGAACTTAAGTCAGAGTACACTACTATATGGAACAGGTGTTCCAGATGGTGAAAAAACTGTAGGGTACCTAAAACAGGTTTCCACCTTATTAATAAGGAGAGCGAGATGGAAGAGAAATCCGTAACTGGTACTCAAGCCATCGATCGTGCCTGCGATTTATTAGTTCGCGTTTTAGATAGCGAAGAACCACAGACTCTAAGTGAACTAGTTGGTGCAACTGGCTTGGCTAAAGGCACCACGTCACGAATACTTAATGCCCTCGAACGAGCTGGACTATTAACCCGAAGCCAATTTGGTGGGTTTGAAGCAGGTCCAGTTCTTAACCAGTTTGCGGTTAAGGGCGGTGCTTACACGGCTCTTATTAATACTGTCACTCCAGCCATGGAACGCATTGCCCAAAAGACTAAAGAAACTGTCAGCTTGGCAGTTGCCGGACATGATGGCATCGACAACATTGCCCAGGTTGAAGGTGACTACATCCTTGGTAGTCGCAATTGGGTTGGTCAAAGTGTTCCACGTCATTGCAGCGCTGCTGGCAAAGTTTTGATGGCACTTGCTGGGGCTAGTGCGCCACAAGTTTTAACTGCGCGCACTCCAGAAACAATCACTGATCAAAAAGTTTTAGATGAAGAACTACGCAAAGTTCGCGAACGTGGCTACGCAGTAATTCGCAATGAACTTGAACCAGGTTTGGTGTCAATCGCTGTGCCGGTCTATAGCGAGAAGGGCAAAGTTATTGCAGCTCTTTCTGTTACCGGTCCGGCTGAGCGCATTGCACCAGAAAATGAATCTCGCATTTCTTCGCTGATGCAGCGAGAATTGTCAGGAAACGCAAGACCACAACATGAAGGAGCGGCATGACCCCCGATGAAATCCTGAAGGAAATGTACGAAGCAACTATGGCTGGAAATGGCCCGCGCGTACTTGAACTAACAAATGAAGGTCTTGGCCAGGGTATGTCACCTGACACCATCCTTTTTGATTCACTTATTCCAGCACTTGAAGAAGTTGGTGCTCGTTTTGAACGCGGCGACTACTTCGTGCCAGAAATGCTAATCGCAGGTCGTGCGATGAGTGGTGCGCTAGATATTCTTCGTCCGCTGCTTGCCGATACCGGTGCTGAAACTGTCGGCACATTCTTAATGGGCACTGTAAAAGGCGATGTTCATGACATCGGCAAGAATCTTGTGAACATCATGCTTGAAGGCGCTGGCTTCCAGGTTATTGATCTTGGCGTTCAAGTTGCCCCGGAAAAGTTTGTGGATGCGATCAAAGAACACCAACCAGATGTGGTTGGTATGTCAGCATTCCTAACTACAACAATGCCAATGTTTAAAGTGAACATTCACGAAATTTCTAAAGCTGGCATGCGCGATGACGTCATCATCATGGTTGGCGGCGCACCAGTAACTCAGGAATACGCAGATGTTGTTGGCGCTGATGGTTACGCAGCTGATGCGGCAACTGCTGTTCGCAAAGCTAAAGAACTAATCGCAGCCAAGCGTGGTGCATAAGTAAATAGCCATGGCTGAATTTATCGCGTCACTTGAACACGTAGTCAAAGGTCCCGTTTGGGGCTGTCAGATGTGTGGTCAATGTGTTTTGCACTCAACTGGAATGACTTGTCCAATGAACTGTCCAAAGACTCTTCGTAATGGACCATGCGGTGGTGTGCGCGAGGACGGACACTGTGAAGTGAAGCCTGAAATGCGCTGTGTTTGGACTAAAGGATTTGAGCGCACTCAAGCCTGGCCGCTACCAAATACTTGGAAAGAAGAATTTAATCATTTACGTCCACCGGTTGATAACCGACTAAAAGGTGGATCATCATGGATCAACTTCTTCACTAAAAGAGATAAGTGGACACCAAAAGGCTGGGCAGCAACAACTGAAGAGGCCAAGCACTAAATGTCCACGCTTGAATACAAATTAACAAAAACAACTGAACAAGTTTTTACTGCCGAATTTCCATCACTTGATGGAAATGGTTTAGAAAAAGCTAAGAAGTATGCTGATCGCTACCGCGGTTGGTTTGATGGCGTAAATGCAACTGATAACCCAGCTGCACATGCACACGTTTCAAACATGGCAACTTCGATTGCTTTGCAGCAACTTGGTTTAGAGCCAATCATGCAAGTTGTTTGCCGCGATAAGAATCGCTTGGCCCAGCAGGCAGACATTGTTGGCGCAACTATGTTCGGTGTTGAAAACTTCGTGGCCTTAACCGGCGATGACGTAACTGCTGGCGATGAACCAGAAGCCCGCCGCGTATTTGATTTAGATGGCCCGCAGTTAATCCAATTGATGAGCACACTTAAGCGTGGGCAGTACATGTCTGGGCGCAAATTAGATCCAGCACCACATATGTTTATTGGGGCAGTGGAAAACCCGGGTGCACCACCATTTGAATATCGCGTACAACGCGTTGCAAAGAAATATGCATCTGGTGCGAAATTCTTACAGCTTCAAATTTGTTATCACAAAGATCGCCTTGAACGTTTTTGCGCTGGCTTAAAAGCTGCGGGACTTGATGGCAAGATTGCAATCATTCCAACGGTGGTTTTAGTTAAGGGTGCTCGTCCACTGCACTTTATGCATGGTTCAGTTCCAGGTATTGATATTCCAGCTAGCGAAATTGCTCGGGTAGAAAATGCAACTGATCCAAGTGAAGCCGCTTACCAACAAACTTTGGAATTTGCTAAGCATGCCTTAGCGCAACCAACAGTTCGCGGATTACACATCACCGACTTTAGACACGACGACACATTAGATCGACTAATGACTGATCTTGGCCGAGTGCGCCAGGTGACAACCAACTAAGAAAGGCAGCACTATGCACACAATAGTTAGCTCCGCTAGTAAAACAGTAACGATCGGTCATGATCAACCGTTTTGTATCATTGGCGAACGCATCAACCCGACTGGACGCAAACTATTCCAAGAGCGTTTGCGCAATGACGATCTTTCAACAATCAACGTTGACGTAGCTGATCAGGTTGCAGGTGGCTGCGACATGCTTGATGTGAACATGGGTGTTCCACTTACCGATGAACCAGCACTGCTTGCAAAAGCAATCAAACTTGTTCAGTCACTGACTGATCTTCCAATTTGTATTGACTCGTCAGTCATTGAAGCACTTGATGCTGGTCTTGCTGTTTACGAAGGCAAGGCTTTAATCAACTCAATGACCGGTGAAGATGAGCGCATGGATGCAATCTTGCCTTTGGTTAAAAAATATGACGCAGCAATCCTTGCTTTGCCAAATGATGAAACTGGCATTCCAATGACTGCTGATGAACGTATGCCAATTGTTGAAAAAATTGTTCGGCGCGTTGAAAAAGAAGGAATTCCACTTGAAAACCTTTTGATCGATCCACTTGCAATGCCAGTTGGCGCAGAACCAGAAGCTGTTAAACACACTCTTGAAACTATGTACCGAGTGCGTGAAAAGTACGGCCTAAACATGTCAATCGGCGCGTCAAATGTTTCGTTTGGCTTGCCTAACCGTCATGCGCTAAACGCAGCATTCATGCCAATGGCAATGTCAATGGGCTTAACTTCAGCAATCATGGATGGCCGCACTAAAGATGTTGTGCAGTCAGTTCGCGCTGCTGACTTACTACTTGGCTTAGATGCCTGGGGTGGAAACTGGATTACCAACTTCCGCGAGTCAAAAGCCGAGTAATTCAAGCAATTAAACTCTCTAAAGACAATCTTTGAACGAAGGATATTGTGAGCGACCAAGATAACCAAAGTACGCAAGTTGCTGCAGGTCTTGGTCGCGTCACAATTAACTTCACCCCAAGTAACCAAGAATTTCGTGTTCCACCTGGCGTAAGTGTTTTCGATGCTGCCTCTTGGAATGGTCTAGCGATTGACTCAACTTGCGGTGGTCATGGCACTTGCAAGAAATGCAAAATTCAAGTTCTTGAGGGCGAAGTTCCGGTTTCTAGACTGGACATTCGCGCATTTACTCCTGAACAACTTAAAGATGGCTGGCGCCTTGCATGTGTGGCAAGGGCTAATAGCAATCTAAAAATTGATGTGCCACCACTTGCTACTCGTCCAAAAGCAGCAACTGTTGGCGTGGGTCGTCAAGTTATTTTGCGTCCAGGAGTACAAAAACGTTATGTCGAATTAACTGAACCGACTTTGCACGATCAGCGAACCGATGTGGATCGACTTCGTGATGCAACCGGCGATCTTGAATTTGATGCAGAACTAGCAGTATTTAGAACCCTGCCAACAATCCTGCGCAAATCAAATTTCAAAGTAACTGCGGTTGTAGTTGATGAAAAATTAATAGCAGTTGAGCCAGGTGATACCACTGAACAAAATTACGCAGTCGGAATCGACCTTGGAACAACAACGGTTGTTGCAACTTTGCTTGATTTAGTTACCGGCACACCTATGGCAGTTAAGTCCATGCTTAACAAACAACAGCCATTTGGCGCAGATGTTATTTCTCGTATTTCAGCTGCCATGATGGATCCACAAGCTGGTCCATTAATGCAAAAAGCAGCCCTCGATACTTTCAATGAATTGATCGCTGAAGTTTGCACTGAAGCGCGAATTAGTGCGCAGCAAATTTACGCACTTTCAATTGCTGGAAACGCCACGATGGTTCAGCTATTACTTGGCGTCGATCCAGAACCTGTTGGGGTTGCACCATTTATTACTGCCTCACAAAAGTGGCCAACTATGTCTGCAAGTGAAATTGGTATTGATGTACTTGGCACTGCGCGGTGTTACTTATTCCCAAGTTTTGGGGCCTACGTTGGTGGCGACATCGTTGCTGGTGTTTTGGCAACAGGCATGGATCGGGACAAGCGCACCCGCCTTCTAATTGACGTGGGCACCAACTGTGAAATTGTTTTAACTAATGGCGACACGATCCTTTCAACGGCTGCGCCAGCCGGACCAGCATTTGAGGCGGCATCGATTGCCTGCGGTATGCGCGCAGCCGATGGGGCAATTGAAGTTGTTCAAGTAAAAGATGGCGAATTAGTGCTTGGGGTGATTGGCGATGCTACACCGATTGGCCTTTGTGGTTCTGGATTAGTTGACGCAGTTTTTGCACTTAACAAAGCCGGATTACTAGACAACTCAGGCCGTTTTGTAACGGATGAAGAAGCAAAGCAAATCGCACCAAAGCTTGCTGATCGGTTAATCACCAGGGCAGAAGGTGACCGTGCATTCGTGCTTTATGGTGAAGGCGAAACACCGGTATTTCTTTCACAGCGAGATGTTCGCGAACTTCAGTTTGCTAAAGCATCAATTGCTACTGGCTGGCGCTTACTACTTGAAGAACTAAATCTAAAAGATGATGATGTGCAGCAAGTATTGCTTGCTGGGTCATTTGGTTCGTACCTTTCACCAACATCTGCAGTTGGAATTGGCTTAGTTCCAAAACTTCCAGTTATGCGAATTGTTAGCGCCGGCAACGTAGCTGGCGAAGGCGCCAAGATGGTTTTGCTTTCTGACACTGAACGTCATGGTGCCGATGCACTTCTTGATGAAGTAACTTACGTTGAACTTTCTGATCGTCCAGATTTCCAAGAAAAATTCTTTGTTGAATTGGCATTGCCATCGTGACAAATACCAAAGGAAGCGTTGCAGTGATTGCCTGCGGTGCGCTGGCATCACATGTGCATGACATTGCCGCAAGACATAACTGGGATTTACATGTCGAGCCGGTAAATCCCTTATTACATAACCGCCCAGAAGGCATTGCACCTGAAGTTGAAAAGTTAGTTAGCGAACTTCAAGGGCAACATCAAAAAGTTGCAATTGCTTATGCAGATTGTGGAACTTATGGTGAGCTGGACAAAGTTTGTGACAAGTATGCAGTTGAGCGCTTAGCTGGCGAACACTGTTATGACGTATTTGCAACCGCTGAAAAAATGCGCGAGGAATTTGCCAAGGAGCCTGGCACGTTTGTTTTAACTGATTATCTAGTTAAGTCATTTCGTCGAAGTGTGATGAAAGAAATGGGACTTGAGCAATACCCAGAACTACGGGATGACTACTTCCACTCTTATAGGCGCATAATGTGGTTAGCCCAGCACCAAACTGAAGAATTAACCCAAGCTGCCAACGAAGCAGCTGAACTACTTGGCCTGCCGCTTGAAATAGTTCAAGTTGGGGACCAATACTTAGAAGAACAACTAGTTGCCCTGATCGGGGAGTCAAAGTGACCCAATTCGTAGTTGATGACCTAACTAGCGAACTTGAACAGTTCCGCGGTGACAATTTTGCTGTGCTACGTGCATTGCAAAAAACGCAAGAGGTCCTTGGCTTTGTTCCAGATTCAGCAATTGATGTTGTGGCAAAAGTTTGTAACGTGTCCCGTGCTGAAGTTTATGGTGTGTTCACTTTCTACAGTGATTTCAAATCAACCCCTCCAGCAAAATGCATCGTGAAAGTTTGTGTGGCTGAAGCTTGCCAAGCAAATGGAAGTCGCGAATTAATTGAGGATCTACATAAAAAAGGTTTTGATGTCCATAAGGGCACCAAGCAGGGAGATGTTCAAATGGAACAGACTTTTTGCTTAGGTAACTGCGCTCTAGGCCCAGCAGCTCTAGTGAATGGAAAGCCAGTTGCTAGAGCTACAGCTAAATCACTTATTGCTAAAGCAAATGAGGAAGCCCGATGAAGGTATTTGTTCCAGGTGATTCAACTGCACTATCTGTGGGTGCTGATGAAGTTGCAGATGCTTTAGTTAAAGCAGGCGCCCAAGTCATCCGTACCGGATCTCGCGGCATGTTTTGGCTTGAACCACTTGTTGAAGTTGAAACCGATAGCGGCCGGGTTGGTTATGCCAACGTCGAACCAGGTGAAGCCAAAGATTTATTAAATGGCAAGCTAACCAAGAAATCGATTGGCATAGTTGACGAATTCGAATGGATTAAAAATCAACAGCGCATAACTTTTGCTCGCGTAGGCATTATTGATCCAGTGTCAGTTGATGATTACGAAGCACATGGTGGCTTAATCGGTTTGCGAAAAGCTCTTTCACTTCCATCGGAAAAAATCGTGGAAGAAGTGACTGAATCTGGACTTCGTGGTCGTGGTGGTGCCGGATTCCCAGCAGGCATTAAGTGGAAGACAGTACTTGGCGCAACTGCTGATCAAAAATATGTTTGCTGTAATGCCGATGAAGGCGACAGCGGAACATTTGCTGACCGCATGTTGATGGAAGGTGATCCATTAACTCTGGTTGAAGGAATGATCATCGCCGGTATCGCAGTTGGCGCAACTAAAGGCTTAATTTATTGTCGCTCTGAATACCCACATGCAATTGCGGTCTTAAACAAAGCGATTGAAAATGCGTACTCTGCAGGTGTACTGGGTAAATCAGTTTGTGGTTCACATTTCGCATTTGATCTTGAAGTTCGCAGTGGTGCTGGCTCTTATGTTTGTGGCGAAGAAACTGCAATGCTAGAAAGCCTTGAAGGAAAGCGCGGGATGATTCGTCCTAAACCGCCAATTCCTGCTCTTAGCGGTCTTTATGGAAAACCAACAGTTATTAATAACGTAATGACGTTGGCAGCAGTGCCAATGATCATGGCAAATGGTGCAAAGGCTTACCAAGAAATCGGCGTTGAACGATCACGCGGAACCCAAGTTTTCCAATTGGCTGGCAACATTGCTAAAGGTGGAATTGTAGAAACTGCATTTGGTATCACCCTTGGTGAGTTAGTTGATGGCTTTGGCGGCGGGACAAATAGTGGTCGCCCAATCAAAACTGTTCAAATCGGTGGACCACTTGGTGCTTATCTAGATAAAAGTTCATGGGATGTGCCGATGGCATACGAGTCTCTCGCTGCAGCTGGCGGAATGCTTGGCCATGGTGGTGTTGTCGTTTTTGATGACACCGTGAACATGGCTGCGCAAGCAAGATTTGCCATGGAATTTTGCGCTGAAGAATCTTGTGGTAAGTGCACGCCTTGTCGAATTGGCTCAACGCGTGGGGTAGAGGTAATCGACAAAATTTTGGCTGGTGAAAACCAAGCCGAAAACCTTGAGTTACTTGAAGACCTTTGCGAGGTTATGACCGATGGTTCACTATGTGCAATGGGCGGGTTAACTCCGCTTCCAGTACGTAGCGCGCTTAAGTTATATCCAGCAGACTTTGGATTAAGGATATAAACATGACCTTGTTATCTAATCCTCGTGGTTTATCGCCAATCCGTGATGGCATTGGTGAACCAGATTTTGGTACACCAAAGTCCACTTCAGATGTGACTGTCACTTTAACCATTGACGGTTCACCAGTTTCAGTTCCAGCTGGAACATCAATCATGCGTGCAGCCGGTGAATCTGGTTGTTCAATTCCTAAGCTTTGCGCAACTGACTCACTTGAACCATTTGGTTCATGCCGCATGTGTTTAGTTGAAATTGATGGCCGCAAGGGAACGCCTGCTTCTTGTACAACTCCGGTTGAAGAAGGAATGGTTGTTCGTACTCAGACTGCAAAGCTGGGCAAACTTCGCCGCAATGTGATGGAACTTTATATTTCTGATCACCCACTTGAATGCCTAACTTGCGCAGCAAATGGTGACTGTGAACTTCAAGATATGGCTGGTGTGGTTGGCCTTCGCGATGTTCGCTATGGCTACGAAGGTGAAAACCACTTAGGCGCAGTAAAAGATCAGAGCAACCCTTACTTTGATTTTGATAGTAGTAAGTGCATCGTTTGTAATCGCTGTGTTCGTGCATGTGATCAGATCCAGGGAACACTTGCCTTAACAATTGAAGGCCGCGGCTTTAATTCCAAAGTCAGTCCAGGTGGACTTAATTTCTTATCAAGTGAATGTGTCTCATGTGGCGCATGTGTGCAAGCATGTCCAACTGGAACCCTTGAAGAAAAAAGCGTTATTGAACTTGGTATGCCAACACGGACAGTTCAAACTACCTGTGCATACTGCGGCGTTGGCTGTACTTTCAACGCTGAACTTCGCGGCGATGAATTAGTTCGTATGGTTCCTGCTAAAACAGGTGGCGCCAATGAAGGACATTCATGCGTTAAAGGTCGTTTCGCATTTGGCTACGCCAGCCACAAAGACCGCATACTTTCACCGATGATTCGCGAAAAAATCACTGATGAATGGACTGAAGTTTCTTGGGATGAAGCTATTACATATGCTGCCACAAAGTTCAAAGAAATTCAGGCTAAATATGGTGACAACTCAATTGGTGGTGTGACATCTTCCCGTTGTACGAACGAAGAAATCTTCACTGTGCAAAAGATGATTCGCACCGCGTTTGGTAATAACAACGTTGACACTTGTGCTCGCGTATGTCACTCACCAACAGGATTTGGTTTAAGTTCAACTTTCGGCACTTCAGCTGGTACCCAAGACTTTAAATCAGTTGGTAAGTCTGATGTGATCTTGCTAATTGGCGCTAACCCAACAGATGCCCACCCAGTATTTGGTTCACGTCTTAAGCGCCGTCTCCGCCAAGGTGCAAAGCTAATCGTCGTTGATCCACGCAAGATCGATCTTGTTGAATCAGCACACGTTAAGGCAGACCACCACTTACAACTTCAACCAGGTACAAACGTTGCCGTAATCAATGCTCTTGCTCACGTAATTGCAACTGAAGGCTTGGCAGACAAAAACTTCATTGCTGAGCGTTGCGATAACGAAGCTTTTGATCGCTGGATGAAATTTATTTCACTTCCTGAAAATAGTCCAGAAGTTGTTGAAGCTCAATCAGGTGTTCCAGCTGAAGAACTTCGAAAGGCTGCAAGATTGTTTGCCACAAGTGGCAACGGTGCAATTTATTACGGTCTAGGCGTAACCGAACATAGCCAAGGTTCAACCATGGTTATGGGTATGGCAAACCTTGCCATGGCAACTGGAAACATTGGCCGTGAAGGCGTTGGAGTTAACCCACTTCGCGGACAGAACAATGTTCAGGGATCTTGTGATATGGGATCCTTCCCACACGAACTTTCTGGCTACCGACATGTTTCAGATGATGCAGTGCGTGAACAATTTGAAACTTTGTGGGACGTGAAACTACTTCCTGAACCAGGTATGCGTATTCCAAACATGCTTGATAACGCAATTTCGGGTGAATTCCGTGGGATGTTCGTGCATGGCGAAGACATCGCACAATCAGATCCAAATACTAAGCATGTGATGGCAGCTCTTGAAGCAATGGATCTAGTTGTTGTTCAAGATTTGTTTATTAACGAAACGGCCAAGTTTGCACATGTATTTTTCCCAGGAACATCGTTCCTTGAAAAAGATGGCACATTCACCAATGCCGAGCGTCGCATTAACCGCGTCCGTCCAGTGATGGCACCGAAGAATGGCAAGCAAGAATGGCAAATCATTTCTGAATTAGCAACTGCAATGGGTTACCCAATGCATTATGACAATGCAGCGCAGATCATGGATGAAATCGCTTCGATCACACCAACATTCAAGAATGTCAGCTTTGAACTACTTGATCGCGTTGGCAGCCTACAGTGGCCTGTAAACGATGCTGCTCCGCAAGGAACACCAATCATGCACGTAAATGGATTTGTTCGTGGCAAGGGCTTATTTGTTGAAACACCATTTGTGCCAACTGAAGAGCGCGCTAATCGCAAGTTCCCATTGCTATTAACAACTGGTCGCATTCTTAGCCAGTACAACGTTGGCGCTCAGACTCGTCGCACAGCAAATAGCACATGGCATCAAGAAGATGTTTTAGAAATTCACGAATC
>JBEGOT010000006.1:0-5579 GCA_041181865.1 Actinomycetota bacterium
CAATTTTTGCGGGCATCGTGGTTGGTTACGTGGTTTCAGTATTAACTGGCGTAATCACCCCAGAATCACAAGATGCGATCTCTGCTGCTTCTTGGTTTGGCGCGCCATCATTTTCAAGTCCATCGTTTTCCACAAACGCCATCATCCTTTTCCTTCCAGTGGTGTTAGTGCTAATTGCTGAAAACGTAGGACACGTTAAAGCTGTTGCCAACATGACTGGCACAGATTTAGATGATCAAATTGGTCGCACATTATTTGCCGATGGCGCAGCTACTACTGTTGCTGGCTTTGGTGGCGGTTCAGGCACAACCACATACGCTGAAAACATCGGTGTAATGGCAGCAACCCGCGTTTACTCAACAGCTGCATACGCAGTAGCTGGTATCGGTGCGATTGTGCTTTCAATGTCACCAAAACTTGGCGCAGTACTTTCATCAGTGCCAGTTGGTGTTCTTGGCGGTGCTGGAACTGCACTATTTGGCATGATTGGTGTGCTTGGCGCCAAGATCTGGGTTGAAAGTCGTGTTGATTTCTCAGATGTTGTGAACCTAATGATCGTTGCGGTGACTCTAGTAATTGGTATTGCTGACATTTCATTTACTTACGGTGATTTCACATTCACTGGCATCGTAAATGGAACCGTTGTTGCAGTTGTTGGTTACCAGATCATGCGTGCAATCGCTAAGGCTCGCGGAACTGTTCGCTAGTTAAGAATCAAAAACAAAACCCCGAGGGATCCTCGGGGTTTTGTCTATTTAACCCAAGTTTGTGCTTTATGCATAGCTTCATACAAAGCAGTGATGTTTTTGCCATCTTGGCTTTCTGGATCAAACATTGAATCTTGTGGTCCGGCAACTGAAAGCACATTTCCGCTCTCGCGAATAACTTCTTGACCAAACATAGGGGGTTCATATGGATTGGCAGCAGCATCGAATTTGTCTTCAGGGAATAGGAACACTGTTAGCAAGATGTGCTTATCTTTAGCGGTTAAGTCTGTGTAATAAATAGTGGTTGCGCTAATCGCACCGTAACTAAAGACATCTGCTTGGAAAATTCCATCTTCGGCCTTCATTTCTTCACTGGATAGTTGCTGGAAAAGATCTGGGGTAACACACATTTGATAACCAGTGTTTGTTGATACGCAGTTCGAGCTTTCCGATTTGGAGCCTTTACCGCAGGCAACAAGTGAAATACCAAGTAGTAATAGTGCAATGGTCCTAATTGCTCGCATAGTCACAGTCTGCCAGTTGATGTCGGAATACCCACTAATAGGCTATTAAGTATGGGTTTAGATAAATCACGTTTTGTAATTCATCCAGAAGTAGCAGCAGCACTTGAAGTTGGTCAGCCAATTGTGGCACTGGAATCAACAATCATCAGTCATGGTCTGCCAAGTCCCCGAAACTTAGATGTCGCCAAACAGATAGAGCAAAGTGTTCGCGATGGTGGCGCGATTCCAGCAACAATTGCCATCATCAATGGCATTGTGCGCATCGGCTTAACTCCAGAAGAACTTGAAATCTTAGGTGACCCAAAGAGCAACGTAGTTAAGGTTTCAACTCGTGATCTTGGTGCAATTCTTGCATCAGGTGGACATGGCGCGACAACTGTTTCTGCAACTACACATCTATCAATGCTTGCTGGAATCAAATTCTTTGCTACTGGTGGTTTAGGTGGCGTACATCGCGGCGCAGCTGAAACTTGGGATGTTTCAGCTGACTTGATGACTCTTGCGATGAACCAGATCACGATTGTTTGTGCTGGCGTGAAATCAATTCTAGATATTGGGGCAACTTTAGAGCGCCTAGAAACTATCGGCGTGACAGTCGTTGGCTATGGCACAGATAAATTCCCAGGCTTTTATCGGGCAGATAGCGGGTTTGGTGTGCCATGGCGAGTGGACTCACCAGAAGAAGCGGCAGCTATTGGCAAACACCGTGATGGCATCGAAGCGCCAGGAGCGGTAGTGATCGCAAAGCCGGTTTCACCAAGTGATGAATTAGATCTTAAATTGCATGATCGCGTACTGACAACTGGCCTTGCTGAGGCTAATAAGCGTGGCGTGGTTGGAAAAGACGTCACACCATTCTTACTTGATTGGTTCCACACCCAAACAAATAATCAATCACTTGAAGTTAATGTGACTTTGATTAATGCAAATGCCAGATTGGCTGGCCAGATTGCTGTTGCTGCAAGCAAATAAAGATGTCCAAGATCTGCGTAATTGGTGATGTCAATGTTGACATCGTTAGTTTGCTGCGTGAACCGTTGCAGGCTAACTCAGATACGCAGACTTCAAATTCGATAAACCTTGGCGGATCACCGTGCAACATGTCGATGTGGCTGGCGACAACAAAAGCCGAGGTTAATTTTTTAGCAGCTATTGGCGATGACTTAATGGGTCAGTGGATCAGCCAACAATTAACTGCAGGAAACCTCGATACATCAAGCCTGCAAGTAATTTCAGGACAGCGCTCTGGCACCTGCATTATTTTGGTTGGCCAGGATGGGCAGCGCACAATGCTTCCAGATCCGGCTGCAAATCTACATTTCAAATTGGGCCAAAGCGAGATTGAGCTGATCAATTCCTCATCGGTGATTGTGATGAGTACTTATTCATTCCTGCGTCCTGAAACCAAACCACTTGCTCTGGATGTGGCCAAACTAGTTCAAAATAATTCAGCAAGATTAGTTCTAGATGCTGCATCTAGCGCGCCTATATCTGAAGCTGGCGTTGAGTTAGTCCGCCAGTATCTTTTGCAAGCAGATTTGATTCTGGCTAACGAAGATGAGTTTGCTTTGCTTGATCACCCTGACTGGACGTCACAAATTAGCGATCTTGTGGTTAAGCAAGGTCCAAAGGGCGCTAAGTGGCTGCGCTTTGGCCAAGAGGTCTGCCAAGTTCCCGCTAAAGAAGTTCAGGTTCTTGATACAACAGGCGCTGGAGATTCATTCTTAGCCGGACTTATTTCAGTACTTAGTGAGCATTCGGACTGGTTTGCAATTAGCGATGCAGATCGCTCTGCTGCTCTTGAGCGAGGAGCGCAGATTGCTTCGATCAATATTTCTAAAGTTGGCGCCGGTCCATGAGCCGCGTTTACATACTGCGTCATGCCCAGGCTGAACCAGGAATGCGCGATCACTCGCGTTCCCTAACGCAGTACGGTCAATTGCAAACCCAGTTAATGGGGCAGTGGTTAAAACTAAACCTGCATGAACTAGACCTTGCGATCGTTAGTTCAGCCAGGCGTACCCAACACACATTTACTGGACTTGGCCTAGACATTGAAATGATTAGCGATGATCGTGCCTATAACGCAGGTAGTTCAACTCTGGAAACTCTAATTAGAGAACTTGGGCAAGGGCACGAAGACGTGATGATCGTTGCCCACAATCCTGGGGTTAGCGACCTTGCTAGCCGCGCTGGATATGGTCAAGCAATGTCGCCGTGTGAATGTGTTGTGCTGGAATTTGACGGACCTATGACTCAGTTTGCTGCCGAAAATTCGCATGTGGTGCTTTGGCACCAATCACGGCCGCAATTAATACCTAGAGCGAATCTACTTATTCGGTTCGTAGCGCCAAGCTAGGCCGCCATCTTTTTCGTAAATGATTAATTTTCCGTAAGTTAAATCATCTTGACCATTTTCAGTATTGGCCGCTGGACAAATAATTTCAGTGCCCGAAACACAGGCACTTGTGGTGACAAACTTTTCATTTGTTCCAGAAACCAGTCCGTTAGCTGCCCAAATGCCTTTGTCGTAAACAAAGGATTCAACAAATTCATTACCAAATTCAGAATCTGGTTGACCACAGGCAAATGTGGCAACGCCGTAAATAGTTTTGTTGATCGTGATGTGGCCTTGTTGACGAATGAATGTTTTAGCGCCACTTGCCCAACCAGAGCAATCAACTGTCGAATTCTCAGATGACAAAGTTGGGATTGCCGGATTGGTATTTGATGTGATTACCGTGCCAGTTGCTAGACCGTTTGAATTAGTGGCGCCAGCGCAAGCTGTGACAAGCAGGCTTGTACCCATTGCTATTACTAGCCACTTAAATTTCATAACCTAAGCCTATTTTCAATTCAGACATGTTTTAGCCAGTCACTTAATTGGTTGTCTGAGGTGCAAAGTAGATTGCAAGTAACCAAAAAGGAGTGCACCTTTATGTCAGAAGATGATCGCTTTGCGATACCTGGCAAGAAAGGTAATTTTCTGCACTACAGCGGAACTGGCGGCCATTTAAATTACGACGCCGATTATGTTGTCGTTGATGTTGAGACCACAGGGTTTTCCGCTTGGAAAGAAGATCGCATCGTTGAACTTGGCGCAGTTAGATTAAGTGGCGATGGAACGATCAAAAGATCACTTTCAACTTTAATTAATCCACTTACTGGAACTACTGGCGCTAAACACATTCATGGCATCTCAATGGACATGGTTGAAAACGCTCCAACTTATAAACAGGTTTACGATCAGTTTGCGGACCTTCTTGATGGGGCAGTATTTGTTGCCCATCACGCTAAATTCGACGAAGGTTTTATTTCAGCTGAGTCCTACCGCGCCGGAGTTAAGTTAAACCGAATGCCAGGGCTTTGTACTTACTGGCTTAGCCGCCAAGTGCTTGAGCTGCCAAACTACAAACTAGCTACGGTCACTGGGCACTTTGGAATTAATCAGGAGCTGGCCCACTCGGCATTTGATGACGCCCTGGTCGTGGCCAAATTCCTGCCACATTTAATCAATAGCTATGGCCCAGTTGAGCAGTATGTTGAAACAGTTGATCAGCCTAGGCTTGGCATAACAGCTGATTTATTACCCAGATAAATAGGCGATAAGTAAGTATTTATTAGTCGATAACGATTTCGCCATTAGGCGTCTTGAAGCTAACACTTGTGATGCCATCTTCATCTTCGTTAACCCAAACTAGGTTCACTTCTTTAGTCACCACATCAAAGGACGAATCAAGCCATGAAGTTACTGCTGACTTTTCACCTGAAAGAGCGATCTGGGTAATGGAAATTGGGTTTGTACCGGACTTTGATGGATGCTGACTTTGGTCATTCCACTTAATGAAGAACGGAAGTTGTGGGTCTTCAAGAAGATCGATCACGCCGATTTGATTCCAACGAATGTCTACGCCATCTGGACGAACGCGGTGACCTTCGCCAGCTTCACGGCCAATGCGAGATTCAAGTGGACTTAAGTCATCAACCTGAAGTGCCCAAGACATCCAGCCACCGCCTGCTTCAGCGCGACGACGAACTGCTTGGCCGAATGGAACACTTTCAGCAGCTGGGTGATCAAGTGGCGCAACTACTTCGATGTAAGAGCCGTTGCTAAGTGGAAGGATGAAGTTGCGAGTGCCAAAGCGAGGGTGTTTGCCACCATCAATAAAAGAGGCGCCTAGTTCGGCACCAATACGCTGCACAGTGTCGCCCAACTCATTGTTAAGCACTGCATAAGAGACGTGGTCTAACTTCATAGAAAAACTTTGGCACATCAGTCCCGCCAGTAACGCAGTGGGGTCAGTTTTTAGAAGGTCGCTTGCGCCCTTTTTCACAAAGGTTCATTTCG
>JBEGOT010000007.1:0-4876 GCA_041181865.1 Actinomycetota bacterium
GAACGTTGTCAGATGACGAGGCTGCAGCTTTTAATTCTGCAAGCGCCGTAGCAACGGCTTGGTTGTCTCGGGATTGGCGCAATTTATTTAGTTTCGCCTTCTGGTCTTGCTCAATTTTTGGATCAACTTTAAGCGGCTCGTATTTTTCTTCATCGGCTAGTTCAAACTTATTAACTCCGACAATTACACGCTCGGCCTTTTCGACCTGAAGTGCATAGTCATAAGCAGATTCTTCAATGGCATTCTTCTGGTAGCCAAGTTCAACTGCAGCAGCTGCACCACCTAGTTGTTCTATTTTTTGCATCATGCTCTCAATTTGTTCTTCAATTTCATTAGTCATAGCTTCGATTGCATAAGAGCCGGCAAATGGATCAACTACGTTGGTGATATCTGTTTCGTGCGCCAAAACTTGTTGTGTTCTAACCGCCAACCTTGCTGCTTTATCTGTAGGTAGAGCAATCGCTTCATCGTATGAATTTGTATGAAGCGACTGGGTTCCACCAAATATGGCTGCCAAGGCTTGCACGGTAATGCGCATCAAATTAACTTCTGGTTGCTGGGCAGCTAATTGCACACCAGCAGTCTGGGTATGGAAGCGCAGCATTTGGCTCTTTGGATCTTTTGCGCCAAATTGTTCTTTCATAATGCGAGCCCAAATTCTTCTAGCAGCGCGGAATTTAGCAACTTCCTCAAGTAATACGGTGCGAGCAACAAAAAAGAAAGAGAGTCGCGGCGCAAAATCATCAATATCTAATCCAGCGGCAACGGCTGTCTTCACATATTCAATTCCATTGCTTAATGTGAAAGCAATTTCTTGTGCAGGTGTAGCACCAGCTTCACTCATGTGATATCCAGAAATCGAAATGGTGTTCCACTTCGGCAATTCGGCTTTGCAATATTTAAAAATGTCAGCGATTAAACGAAGAGATTGTGCTGGCGGATAAATATATGTGCCTCGGGAAATATATTCTTTCAGCACATCATTTTGAATCGTTCCGGTTAACTGATCAGCCTTAATGCCACTTTCTTCTGCAATAATTTGATACATCAAAAGCAATGTTGCAGCTGGTGCGTTAATAGTCATGGAAGTTGAAATTTGATCAAGAGAAATTCCAGAAAAAAGTTCACGAAAATCATCGACCGAGTCGATCGCTACACCAACTTTGCCAACTTCTCCGTGGGCTAATTCATGATCAGAGTCGTAACCCATTTGAGTTGGTAAATCGAAAGCAACGCTCAAACCGGTTGAACCAGCTTTAATTAAGTCGTGGTATCGACGGTTGGATTCAGCCGCACTGCCAAAGCCGGCATACTGCCGCATCGTCCAAGGTCGGCCCGTGTACATCGTTGGATAGACACCGCGGGTGAATGGATACTGGCCCGGTTGGCCAAGGGCAGTTTCGGGTTCAAAGCCGGCCAAATCCTTTGGGCCATAAACGGGCTTTACTGGAAAGCCTGATTCAGAAATACCCATGATGTGAGGTTACTGACAAAAAGGCCTCTGGCGAAGTCCGCACTACCCCAGCGGCACTAACCTTTATGTAATCCGAGAAACCAAGAAAGGGCGCATCGTGGCGTCAGCGAATGGAACCCTCTACCGGGGACGCGAAGGTATGTGGTCCTGGGTAGCGCACCGAATTACCGGTGTTGCAGTTTTCTTCTTTTTATTTGTGCACGTTTTAGATACAGCTTTAGTCCGAGTTTCACCTGATGCTTACGACCGGGTGATCGATACCTACAAAACTCCACTAGTTAATTTGCTAGAGGTTGGGCTTGTTGGCGCTGTTCTGTTTCACGCGCTCAACGGAATTCGAATTATCTTGGTTGATTTCTGGGGTAAAGGCCCTAAATATCAACGCCAAATGCTTTGGATCATTGTTGCTGTTTGGCTGGTTGTAATGATTCCTGGAACTTATTTCATGACAAAGCACACCATCGAAGCGATGTTTGGAGCTTAAGTCATGACAAATAAAACTCCAGAAGCATTATTAGCTCCTCGTTCTTCACGCAGTGGTCGCACAAACTACGAACTTTATTCGTGGTTATTCATGCGCATTTCAGGTGTGGTTCTAGTTTTCCTAGTTCTTGGTCACCTATTTATCATGAATATTCTTGATGGTGGTGTGCAAAGAATTAACTTTGCATTCGTTGCTGGTCGCTGGGCTAGTCCGTTTTGGCAAGTCTGGGATCTGTTGCAGTTATGGCTTGCAATGATCCATGGTGGTAATGGTCTACGAACAATCATCAATGACTACGCCGAACGTGATCGAACTCGAATCATTCTTAAGTCACTGCTTTATGTTGCAGTTGTCTTCATTGTGTTACTTGGAACACTTGTAATTTTTACTTTCGATCCAAACATCGGCTAAGGCCAAGGAGTTAAATGCAAACGCATAAGTATGACGTTGTCATCGTTGGTGCTGGCGGTGCGGGAATGCGTGCCGCACTTGAATCAAGTACTCGCGCTAAGACTGCTGTTTTAACCAAGCTTTACCCAACCCGGTCACACACAGGCGCGGCACAAGGTGGCATGTGTGCTGCTCTTGCCAACGTTGAAGAAGACAACTGGGAATGGCACACCTTCGACACCATTAAAGGTGGCGATTACTTGGTTGATCAAGATGCTGCTGAAATCATGTGTAAAGAAGCAATTGATGCAGTAATCGATCTTGAAAAAATGGGTCTGCCGTTCAACCGCACGCCTGAAGGCAAAATCGACCAACGTCGTTTTGGTGGCCACACCCGTAACCACGGTGAAGCAGCAGTTCGTCGTTCCTGTTTTGCAGCTGACCGTACAGGCCACATGATCTTGCAAACGTTATACCAAAACTGCATTAAGAATGATGTTGAATTCTTCAATGAGTTCTACGTACTAGATCTCCTGCTTAATAATGATGACAAAGGTAACCCAGTTACTTCTGGCGTCGTTGCTTATGAATTAGCAACTGGTGAAATACATGTATTCCAAGCTAAGAGCGTTGTACTTGCAACCGGTGGCTTTGGAAAAGTTTTCAAAACAACTTCAAATGCCCACACCCTTACTGGTGATGGCATGGGAATTGTTTGGCGCAAAGGCCTTCCACTTGAAGACATGGAGTTCTACCAATTCCACCCAACAGGTCTAGCTGGACTTGGTGTTCTTCTTACTGAAGGCGCCCGCGGTGAAGGTGGCATCTTACGTAACGCATCTGGTGAACGCTTCATGGAACGTTACGCGCCAACAATTAAAGACTTAGCTCCACGCGACATGGTTGCAAGAGCTATGGTTCAGGAAGTTCGTGAAGGACGAGGTGCTGGTCCACACAAGGATTACGTATACCTTGATCTAACTCATCTTCCAGCTGAGCAGATCGAATCAAAACTTCCAGACATCACTGAATTTGCTCGTACCTATCTTGGTGTTGATCCAATCACTGAGCGTGTTCCGGTATTCCCAACTGCCCACTATGCAATGGGTGGTGTGCCAACAAACGTTGAAACTCAAGTTCTTCGCAACAACACTGACATCGTGCCTGGCTTATATGCAGCTGGTGAAGTTGCTTGTGTGTCTGTTCATGGTGCTAATCGCCTTGGCACAAATTCGCTTCTAGACATCAACGTATTTGGTCGCCGAGCTGGAATTGCCGCTGCAGATTATGCAAATTCGGCAGATTTTGTTGATCTTCCAGAAAACCCTGCAACTTCGGTTGAAGCGCTCGTCAATGGATTAAAAGATAGCGACGGGACCGAACGAGTAGCGGCTATTCGCAAGGAACTGCAAGAAACCATGGACATGAATGCCCAGGTTTACCGTAACGACGAGACTTTGAATCAAGCACTAACTGATGTCAAAGCACTTAAGGAACGCTACAAGAGCGTGAGCATTCACGATAAAGGTAAGCGCTATAACACTGACTTACTTGAAGCGATCGAACTTGGCTTCTTACTTGAATTAGCTGAAGTTCTTGTAGTCAGTGCGCTAGCTCGTAAAGAATCTCGTGGAGGACATGCTCGTGAAGACTTCCAAACTCGCGATGACGCGAAATTTATGAAGCACACCATGGCGTATGCCGATGATAAACAAGGTGTTCGCCTAGATTACAAACCAGTGACCATGACTCGCTACGAACCAATGGAGCGTAAGTACTAATGACTGATCTTTTAGAAAATAACGCAACTGAAGTTGCGCCAAAGCCATTCACCGTAACAATCAGCATTCGTCGCTTTGACCCCGAAGTTGATAGCAACCCATTTTGGCAAGATTTCCAGGTTGATGTCTTTCCTACCGATCGAATTCTTGATGCGCTTCACAACATCAAATGGGATCAGGATGGAACTTTAAGTTTCCGACGTTCTTGTGCTCACGGTATTTGTGGATCGGATGCAATGCGCATTAATGGTCGAAACCGCCTTGCTTGCAAAACATTAATTAAAGATCTTGACGCAACTAAACCAATCACTGTGGAAGCGATCAAAGGTCTTCCACTTGAAAAAGATTTGATTGTGGATATGGACCCATTCTTTGCTGCTTACCGCGAAGTAATGCCATTCCTAGTCCCATCTGGACATGAACCAACTCGTGAACGCTTCCAAAGTCAGGAAGATCGTGCCAGGTTTGATGAAAGTACAAAATGCATTTTGTGTGCAGCTTGTACTTCAAGTTGCCCAGTTTTCTGGACAGATAATCAATACTTTGGCCCAGCTGCGATTGTTGGAGCGCACCGCTTCATTTTTGATAGTCGCGATGCCGCTGCTGAAACTCGCTTAGAAATTTTGAATAGCAAAGAAGGTGTGTGGCGCTGTCGCACAACTTTCAACTGCACTGAAGCATGTCCACGTGGTATTCAAATCACACACGCGATTGCAGAAGTTAAGCAAGCCTTAATTCGGGGCAAAA
>JBEGOT010000008.1:0-3381 GCA_041181865.1 Actinomycetota bacterium
CTTGCGATGCTCGATAAAGTTTCCAAAGTTATCGCCATTGAAGTTGATCCAAGACTTGCCAGCGAGTTACCAAAAACTGTTGCTAAATTCGCCCCGAACATTGCTGATCGATTAATTGTGATCAATCAAGATGCAATGCAAATAACTGAACTTCCTGCAGCGCCAACAAAACTTGTAGCAAACCTTCCTTACAACATTTCAGTTCCGGTCGTTCTGCACCTTTTGCACCAGTTCCCAACAATTACTGAAGTACTAGTCATGGTGCAATTAGAAGTTGCCCAGCGCATGGCAGCTCTTCCGGGCAGCAAGATTTATGGTGTACCAAGTGTGAAGATCGCTTGGTATGGCAAATGTGAATTAGCTGGCAATGTTGGTCGCAATGTTTTCTGGCCAGCACCAAATGTTGATTCAGGATTAGTTCGAATTACTAAATCAACCGATCGCCATGATGAATCATTGCGCCAGCGGCTATTTCGGATTGTTGATGGGGCATTTGGTCAGCGGCGCAAGACTTTACGCTCTTCCTTGAGTAATTACTTCGGTTCGTCAGTAAAAGTCGATGAAGTTCTGGCAAAAGCTGGTGTTGCTAGTTCACTTCGTGGGGAACAATTGGATTTAAACCAATTCTTGGCAATAGCGAAAGCTGCAGGTGAATAACGTGATTGATGTTTCGCGTATTGAATCTGCAGAAGTTAGCGTTCGAGTTCCAGGAAAAGTAAATCTATATTTGGGTGTTGGACCAAGAGAATTTACTGGTTACCACGAATTAGCCACCGTATTTCAAGCGGTAAGTATTTTTGATGAAATCACAGTTAGTCAAGCCGAAACTTTATCGATCACTGGTTCAGGTAAATACGGGCATTTAGTACCAACCGATGAAACTAACTTGGCTTGGAAAGCAGCGCAACTAGTTGCTAAAGCGTGCGGTGAAGAACCGAACTTATTGATCAACATTGATAAATCAATTCCAGTTGCAGCAGGAATGGCAGGTGGCAGCGCAGATGCCGCTGGAGCTTTAGTTGCCTGTGATGCGTATTTTGAAGCTGGCATTCCACGGGATGAATTAGATGCCATGGCAGCGATGCTTGGTTCAGATGTGCCTTTTACTTTGCATGGCGGATGTGCTCTTGGAAGTGGTCGAGGTGACGTGCTGTCGCCAGTGATCACCAGAGGTTCATTTCATTGGGTGTTTGCAACATTTAATGAAGGTCTTTCAACTGCGATGATTTATGAGCGCACGGATGAAATGCGTGGGCTAGATTTTTCAAAAGTGCCTGATGTTCCAGATGAATTATTTAGAGCACTTGCTCAAGGCGATGCCACCGAACTTGGCCGTCATCTTCACAACGATCTGCAAGATGCAGCAATCGCTAGCAGATCAGCATTAAAAGATGTTTTGGAATACGGCCGTGACTTAGGTTCACTTGGCGAATTAGTTTCTGGTTCTGGTCCAACATGCGCATTTCTTGTTCGCGATGAAGCATCAGCGATTGATTTAGTTGTTGGGCTAAAGGGAAGTGGACTTGTTGATGACGCGGTTCATGCTCATGGTCCAGTTCATGGCGCGAGGCGCACTGCTTAACCGCAGATCAAGTGAGAACTTAGCGACGAGTAATTAGTTGTGGGTTACTTTCCAAGCCCTTAGCGCCATTCCAAACTAAGTTCACCATGTGAGCGATCACTTCATCTTTTTTAGTGCGCGGGGATTCAAGCCACCATTGACCAGTTAGCGCAACCATGCCCACAAACATGTGTGCATACATTGGTGCGGTTTTTTTGGAAAAACCAAACTTGGCAAATTCGGTGATCAACAAATCTTCAACCCTTGCTGCCACATCAGAAAGCAAACTGGCAAAAGATCCAGAAGCTGTGGCAACTGGACTATCTCGAATCAAAATCCGGAACCCATCAGTATTTGATTCGATGTAATCAAAAAGGGCGCAAGCTGCTTGCTCAAGCAGCATTCGCGGGTGCCTTGCAGTAAGTGCTTGGGTAATTGAATTAAGCAAGTAGTTCATTTCGCGGTCAACAACGACTGCGTACAAACCATCTTTAGAACCAAAGTGTTCATAAACAACTGGTTTTGAAACATTTGCAGTGGCTGCGATTTCTTCAATAGTGACAGCTTCGAAACCTTTTTCGGCAAATAAAGCGCGACCAACTTCAACTAACTGGGCTCGGCGTTCGTGGCCGGTCATCCGTTGGCGCGACGAAGTGTCTAATTCGTCGTTATGTGTAATTGCCACAGGGATTCCTATTTCAAACTTGCAGTTACTAACCAGTTAGCGGCTTATCGCTCTTAAGGGTACTGCACTTTGAAATTGCTAAGCATTTTGGGAATTAGCCTTATTCCGCCTAGGATTTACCAGGTACGAAATTCATAGAAATATGAAACGTAGCGGTAATCCCAGATCGTCTAATGGCAGGACAGCACCCTTTGGAGGTGCTTATCGTGGTTCGAGTCCACGTCTGGGAGCCAAGTATCAAATTTTCACTAAACTAGTCATGTGGCTGCATCATCAACTGCTAGTTCAAAGCCAGCAGCCGTAATTATTCTCGCTGCGGGCCAAGGCACGCGGATGAAATCGGTTAAACCAAAAGTTCTGCACGAAGTTCTTGGTATGCCCCTAGTTGGCCACGTGGTTAGCGCAACGCTTTCGTTGGAACCCCAAAACACTGTTGTTGTGGTGGGCCATGGCAAAGAACAGGTGACTGATTATTTGGCGAAGAACTTCGCCAAGGTCACAACTGTGACCCAAGAACAGCAACTTGGCACAGGTCATGCCGTTTTAGTTGCAATGGAATCTCTAAAGAATTTAAGTTCAGGCCCAGTCTTGATTTTGGCTGGTGACACCCCACTATTAACTGAAGACGACTTAGCTAAGTTGATCCAGGCTGCAAATGGCGTGGGCGGGGCAGTATTAACCGCTCACTTAACCGATCCAACTGGCTATGGCCGAATTATCCGCGCTGAAAATTCTGATGTTGAAGCAATTGTCGAACAACGCGATGCAACAGATGGCCAAAAGGCAATCACTGAAGTTAATTCTGGGGTTTATGTATTTGATGCGACTCTTCTTCGCGAAGCTCTTGGAAAGATTGATTCAAATAATGACCAAGGTGAAATGTATTTAACCGATGTCGTTGGAATCCTTCGAAATAGTCGCCACGCCATTCGCGCTGTTGTCACAGATAGCCAAAACATTCTTGGGGTTAATGACCGTCGTCAATTAGCCCAAGCTGGCCAGGTATTACGTGAGCGCATTACCGATCAATGGATGCTTGCAGGTGTGACCATAGTTGATCCGCAGTCGGCTTGGATTGATCGAACAGTGTCGATTGAGCCAGATGTGACTATTTTGCAAAACGTTCAGTTAACTG
>JBEGOT010000009.1:0-5654 GCA_041181865.1 Actinomycetota bacterium
GAGCTTTTATGGGATAAGAAAAACTTCGAATACCTAGGACAAGTCTCATGGGGGAAGTCAGGCGCACACATCAGCGTTTTAAACCGCGCCCAAACCAAAATGGTCGGCTACACCATTCAAGAAGAAAAACTTGTCGAAATTTATCAAGCGAACGATGAAGCTTGGCTTGATGCCGATACGAACTTCCCTGCGGTAAAAGCAAATGGCGAGATTTTCACCAAAGAAGATGCTTTGAAAATTGCAGGGGTTGAACCTCACACATTATCTGCATTGAATGAAAACTCATTCACCATCGGACACTACAACGAACCATGGCAATTTCAATTCACCAAATTTGGATTTGATGGATCAAAGACAGAACTCTCTCTTAGCGATGGGTACGCAGGTGGAATATTTGACGGTGAATACGGAGTCGTAATTCAGCATTCATTAGATCTGCCAGTAGCCACGTATTTGGTTGTCAAAGCTGGTGAAACCGTTTACGAAATCGAAACTTTCGCAGAAGTACCAAGCGTGAATGCAAAACCAATAATTGCTTCTGTCAGTGATCGTGCATTACCAACCGCGGTATTTTTCCCAGAAAATCACCTACTAGGCAGCCACAAACTTCCAATAGTCGTCTCAATTTATGGCGGACCTCATCACAGCGAAGTAATCGCTGCTCGCTCGCCATTTGCTGGAGATCAGTGGCTAGCAAATCAAGGCTACGCAGTAGTCGTCATAGATAACGCCGGCACTCCTGGAAAAGGCGGGGCTTGGGAACGCGAAGTTAAGAATGATTTGACTGAAGTGATTTTGCAAGACCAAGTTAAGGGTTTGCAAACAATTTTTGCTCAATATCCAAATGACATGGATGAAAATCGAGTTGGAATAAACGGCTGGTCATTTGGTGGGTACTTGAGTGCATTGGCAGTTTTGGATCGGCCAGATGTTTATCACGCAGCCTGGGCAGGTGCACCAGTTACAGACTGGCGACTGTATGACACTGCCTACACAGAGAGATACCTCGGTAATCCAAATGAAAATCCAGAAGTTTATGAAAGTCAATCTTTGATCAAGAAAGCACATAAATTGACTCGGCCGCTAACTTTGATTCATGGCCTAGCAGATGACAACGTTTTGGCTGCACATTCATTACAGCTTTCAGGGGCATTGTTGGCTGCCGGGAAACCGCACAACTTCATCCCGCTTGCGGGAGTGTCGCACATGACCCCACAAGTGGAAATCACAAAAAACTTGATGTTGTTGATGCGAGATTTCTTCGACGCTAATTTATAAATTATTTTTATAGTTTATTCAGCGACAAAGTCACGTCCAGTTGTTGGCCCTGATGCTTCTGGGCGTTCAACTGGAATGGAACTTGGTGGCATCGCTTTATCGCTATGCGGGCGGCGAATTTCAACAACTTTTTGTAGATTCACTTGTGGGAAGTGGCAGGCAACCTTGTGGCCTGGTGCAATTTCACGAAGTTCAGGCATTTCGCTTGCGCACTTATCTTGCGCAAACGCACAACGAGTTCTAAATACACATCCGGATGGCGGATTGATTGGGCTTGGCAGGTCACCTTGCAAAAGAATGCGTTCGCGTTGCGATTCAGCAACAGGATCTGGAAGTGGAACCGCTGACAACAATGCTTGGGTGTACGGATGTTGTGGTGCAGCATACAAAGTATCGCGGTCGGTAATTTCCATGATGTGGCCGAGGTACATAACTGCAACTCGGTCAGAAATGTGTCGCACTACAGATAAATCGTGTGCAACGAATAAATATGAAAGATTAAATTCTTTTTGGATGTCGTCCAAAAGGTTCACAACCTGAGCTTGGATCGAAACGTCAAGTGCCGAAACCGGTTCATCCAAAACAATGAAAGATGGGCGAAGCGCAATTGCACGCGCCACACCAATACGCTGACGTTGACCACCAGAAAATTCGTTTGGATAACGGTTGTAGTGCTCAGGGTTTAGACCCACACGTTCCATTAATTCTTGAACAGCTTTTTTGACGCCGCCTTCAGGCTTAACACCTTGAATTTCAAATGGTGCTGAAATAATTTTTCCAACAGTATGGCGTGGATTTAAAGATGAATAAGGGTCTTGGAAAACCATTTGCATACGTGTGCGCAACGGACGAAGCTCTTTACGCGAAGCCTTAGTGATGTCTTGGCCTTCAAAAACAATCTTTCCGCCAGTTGGAGCTAGTAAGCGAATTGCGGTACGACCAGCAGTCGATTTACCGCAACCTGATTCACCTACTAGGCCAAGGGTTTCACCTTGCATTAGGTCAAACGAAATGCCGTCAACAGCTTTCACATCGCCAGTCTTAACTGTTCGCAAACCAGTTTTCATAACTGGGAAATACATTTGCAGATCGGTTACCGACAAAATTGGTTCAGTCATTAGTTCCCACCTGCAAGACGTTCTTTAGCAACTGCGATACGGCCGGCGCTATCTAGATGGCATCGCACATCATGGCCCGGACGAGTTTGAAGTAGGTCTGGCATTGTGGTTTCACAAATGTCTCCAGAAACCCTTGATTTTGCAAAGCAACGAGGTGCGAAAGAGCAACCAGCTGGCAAACGCAAAAGTGAAGGTGGCTGGCCCTCGATTGGTAGCAATCGATCGGAAACTTGATCTAGTCGTGGAGCCGAACTCAAAAGACCAACTGTGTAAGGCATTTCAGGACGATAAAAAATGTCATTCACAGTTCCGCGTTCTACAACGCGACCTGCGTACATAACCATGACATCGTCTGCAACTTCAGCCACTACTCCGAGGTCGTGAGTGATCACAATGACTGCAGAGTTGAATTCTTTTTGGACATCTTTAATCAAAGAAAGAATCTGAGCTTGAACTGTTACGTCTAGTGCAGTGGTTGGTTCGTCTGCAATTAATAGAGACGGGTCGTTGCAAAGTGCCATTGCGATCATTGCGCGCTGACGCATACCGCCAGAGAACTGGTGTGGATAGTCCTTAGCGCGTTTTGCCGGCTCTGGGATTCCAACGCGGTCAAGCATTTGAATAGCGTGGTCGAAAGCAACCTCATCAGATACATCGTTATGAACTTTGTATGCCTCAGCTACTTGATCGCCAACGCTAAAGAATGGGTGGAGTGAAGACATTGGATCTTGGAAAATCATTGCCATTTCATGACCGCGATATTTTCGAACAGTTTCATCATCGGCAGTGATTAGGTTTTTACCATCAATAATTACTTCACCAGTAATTTTGGCATGCTTGCGATTTAACAAACTCATAATTGCAAGACTGGTGACAGATTTACCTGAACCCGATTCACCTACGATGCCAAGAGTTTTGCCGCGTTCGATGTTGAAAGAAACGCCATCAACTGCCTGCACCAACCCATCATCGGTTGGGAATGCAACTCGTAGGTCTTTAACTTGTAGATAACTCATTTCAACCGCACTCTCGGGTCGATGACGGAGTACAGAATGTCAACAATCAGGTTTGCCACAACAATAAATGTCGCAGCAAGCATGGTAGTTCCAACAATTACAGGTAAGTCGTATTCAATAACTGATTGAATAGTTAAGCGGCCAAGACCTGGAATGCTAAAGATTTTTTCAGTTACGACCGCGCCACCAAGCATGAAAGCTAAGTCCATAGCAGCAAGTGTTGTCAGCGGTGAAAGTGCTGGGCGCAAAGTGTGACGCCAAAGAATTGTTTTTTCTGGCAAACCTTTTGCTCGAGCTGTGCGTACGAAATCTTCAGAGCCAGTTTCAAGTACAAATCCACGTGTTAAACGCGCGTAGATTGCCAAACCTGGCAAAGCCAAAATGATCCAAGGCAAAAGCATGGTCATAAAGAATTTAGGGAAATCTTGATATGGCTCGTAGTAATCCGGTGGTGGAATTAAACCGAATTTTCCAATTAAGAATGTGAGTGCCATCTGACCGGTTAAGAAAGTTGGCATAGATGTTGCAAAAACTGTAAGTACGTTGATGATGTGGTCTGGGGCACCACCGCGACGGCGTGCAGCCCAAATACCAAGCAATACACCGGTTCCAACCCAGAGGGTCACAGAGCCGAGTGCAAGCCAAATTGTTGGTGGTAGCGCAGTAATTAGAAGTGAAGTTACACATTCTTGCTTGAAGAATGAATAACCAAGTGCAGGAGCTGGGCAAGAAAACGCTGCTACGCCATGTCCGTATTCACGACCACTAACAATTCCTTGCAGGAACTTTAGATACTGCTCCCAAAGCGGCAAGTCATAGCCAAGTCGAATTCGGTTGGCTTCAATTACATCTGCGGTGCAGTTCTTACCGCATGTCAGTGAGGCTGGATCGAAAGGTAATGAAGCGAACAACACGAAAACTACAAGGCTGATTACAAAAAGCAATGCCAGCGCATATAGCGATCGTCTAAGAATATAAATTCCCACGCTTCACCTTTCTAAAGATTTTTCAAGGTGGTGGGTTGGCAGCCTAAGCTGCCAACCCACCATTTTTTGAATGGTTATTTCTTAACGCCGATGTCGTTAAATCCTGGGCAACCGTATGGAGCCCATAGATAAACGCCGGTCAAGTTAGAACCCCAGTGGTACTGAGTCTTTGTGAAAAGACCTGGAAGTACCCACATTTGATCCATAACGAATTGGTTCAAAGCAGCCCATTGTTCACCTTGTGAGGCGCGGTCTGCGTTTGCCTTTGCTGCATCAACAAGGGCTTTGAATTCTTCGTACTTAGGATCGTATTGAGCACGGCTAACATCGAAGCCACCGTTTTCAATAAATAGTGGTGGGATAACTGTTGAAGCATTCAACCAGTCTGGACCCCAACCTGCAGCTGATAGATCGCCCTGAGTTTCAGGGTTCAAAATCACACCGTAGTAAGAACCACCATCGATGAAGTTAGCTTCCAACTTGATTCCAGCCTTTGCAAGTGCTTCTTGAGTAATTGCAAAGCCTTGACGGCTGACATCGCTGTCTACGTAGTCACGGGTAATACCTTCGGTAGTTACACGCTTGTACTCGTCTGGGCATTCAGTCTTAGCTTGATTCATAAGCTCGATAGCTTTTTCTGTATTTCCTTCTGGCTTAGCATCTTCGTATCCAGTGACTGCTTTGTAGTCAGTTGGCAATGTTGCTGGCTTGATCACACCGTCAGCGAAATCGCCACCGAATTGTGAACCGCCACCAAGTGCACGAAGTGCTTCGCGGTCAGTTGCGTAGAAAACAGCCTGGCGAATTGGCAAGCAGGTCATCTTTGAAACGTTAATAGCTGTGTAAGTCACGTAAATGTCGTAGTCATTTAGACGACGGTTTTCCATGTCTGCGCTGCTGAAAACTGCTTCTAGATTGTCTGGGTAGATACCATCAAGGCTAAGTGCTGTTTTACCAGGACCGGTACCGTTGATGATGTATTCGTCAATACCTTTTTCATCCTGAGCAAACTTCACAACAACCTTGTCTGGCAATGCTTTACGGAAATCATCAGAATCTGGATTCCAGTTTTCATTGCGGACCAAGTTAAGTGACTTGCCTGGTGTGTAGCTATCGATCTTGTATGGACCTGAAGAAACAATGTTCTGGTCATACGCTTCACCAACGTTGCCGCCTTCATCCAATGGAACTGGTGAGAAGGTAAGCAATGCAGTGGTGTAGTTGAAGTCAGCCATTGGAGTGTTCAAGTGGAAAGT
>JBEGOT010000010.1:0-4634 GCA_041181865.1 Actinomycetota bacterium
GATCTTGGTTTAGTTGTAATCGATGAGCAGCACCGCTTTGGTGTTGAGCAGCGGGCAACCCTTGTTGCTAAGGCAGGAAGTGAGCGAAAACCGCACGTATTAGTAATGACCGCAACACCAATTCCACGAACAGTTGCGATGACTGCTTTTGGTGCATTAGATGTGTCAACGCTTACCGAACTTCCAGCCGGGCGAAGTCCAATCACAACACATGTTGTCTTTGCTGCCGAAAAACCATCGCACTTAGAGCGTGCGTGGCAACGTGTAGTTGAAGAAGTTAAAAAAGGACATCAGGCATATGTTGTGGTTCCAAGAATTGCTAGCCAAGAAGATAAACCACTTGATAAAACTTCAAGGCCTGCAGTTGCCTTGGAAGACTTGGCGCCCGTACTAATTGAAGGGCCGTTTAAAGATGTTCGAGTTGGCATTATGCATGGCCAAATGGCTGGCAGTGACAAAGATGATGTGATGCAACGATTCGCTCTTGGTCCAAACGATCCAGATGGAATTGATGTTTTAATTTCAACAACTGTGATTGAAGTTGGTGTTGACGTACCTAATGCAACAATGATGGTGATCATGGATGCTGATCGTTTTGGCATAAGCCAGTTACATCAGTTACGCGGTCGCGTTGGTCGAGGAAGCGCACCAGGGCTTTGTTTACTGGTCACCGATGCACCGCCATTTAGTAAATCGCGTGATCGGTTAAGCGCCGTTGCGGCTACAACAGATGGTTTTGAATTAGCTGCACTCGACCTTGAACAACGTGGTGAAGGTGACGTGCTTGGCCGCGATCAGTCGGGTCTTCGTTCAGGACTAAAGCTCGTTAGCGTTCTAAAGGATGAAGCGATACTAAGCGAAGCAAAGGAAGTAGCAACTGCCATCATCAGTTCTGATCCACAATTAACACAACATGTCGCGCTTAAATTAACGTTAGAAAACTTAGTTGCATCAAGCCAAGCAGAATTTGTGAAGAAATCATGACGCGGATTATTTCTGGTGACCTCAGAGGTCGAGAGATTAAAGTTCCGTCCTCAGTCACACGGCCAACTGCAAGCAGAGTGCGTGAAGCAATATTTTCAGCAGTGCAACATGCACTTGCTGGTTTTGAAGATCTTCGAGTTTTAGATCTCTATGCCGGATCAGGTGCCTGTGCGATTGAATCTATTTCAAGAGGTGCAAGTGATGCGGTGGCAATTGAAAAAGATAGCCGCGCAGCAGAAGTCATTAGAGCAAATGCCACATCGCTAAAAATCGATAACTTAAGAGTTGTCGCAATGGATGTTTCAGTGGCACTTCATGACCAGCCACAATTTGGAAAGTTTGATTTAGTCTTTATCGATCCGCCTTACGCCTTAGGCGACCAGGTAATTACTGGCGAGCTTGAATTACTTACTAACGGCTGGCTTGAAGATGGGGCAGTAGTTGTGGTTGAGCGGGATAAGAATTCTAAGTTTGAGATACCAAATAGTTACACGGAAATTAGACGAAAAGTTTACGGCGATACATCTGTTTGGTACGGTCAGTATGAGCAAAACGAAAACTAGCAGGTAATTATGCGCAAAGCTGTTTGCCCGGGTTCATTTGATCCGGTAACACTTGGTCACGTTGACGTGTTTGCGCGCGCTGCTAATCAGTTTGATGAAGTAACAGTTGCAGTATTAATTAACAGCACTAAAGCTGGTTTTTTCACAATCGAAGAACGTATCGATTTAATTAAACAAAGCGTTTCGGCATATCCGAATATCAAAGTTGAATCTTTCCAAGGTTTACTTGTTGATTACTGCAAGAAAAATGAAATCGGTGCAATTGTGAAAGGTCTGCGCGCAGTATCTGACTTTGATTACGAATTGCAGATGGCTCAAATGAATTCACAACTTGGTATTGACACATTATTTGTGGCAACAAAACCTGAATTTAGCTTTTTGTCTTCAAGCATCATTAAAGAAATCGCTAAATACGCTGGCGATGTCTCTGCACTAGTTCCAGCAGTGGTGGACCAGGCGCTGAAGGCTAAATTTAAGAAATAATCCTTTAATTTAAAGGATCGATTTGGGTTAGGCCCGAAAATCTTGATAATCTATCGGTTGGCCTTGCTAGGCCAAGAAGAGCTGTGACGAACTACAAGAGGATTTAAATGTCTTCCCTGGATCCACGCTCGCCGCTTGTTCTCGATACCAGAGAACTTGGGCGTCGCGCTGGTTCGATGAAAACATATAAATTTTCAAGTCCCGCCCCCGCTGATCTTGGTCTAACAATGATCGCAGTTCCAACTGGATCTGAAATCGAGTTCGATCTTCGACTCGAAGCAGTGATGGATGGAGTTCTCGTCAGCGGTACTGCACTGGTATCAGTTGAAGGGGAATGTTCAAGATGTCTTGAGCCAATCGCTTTCGATTTGGAAGTTGATTTGCAAGAGCTCTACGAATACCCAGCAACAGATTCAAAAGGCAGAGAGATTAAAAACTCTGATACTGATGATGATCAGCCAAAACTAGATGGAGACTTTCTCGATTTAGAACCGCTACTGCGAGATGCAGTTGTGTTAGCTTTTCCGCTTTCACCCCTGTGTCAACCGGATTGTCTAGGACTTTGCACCCAGTGTGGTGTGAATCTAAATGATGATCCAAACCACCAGCATGATGTAGTCGATCCAAGATGGGCTGCATTAGAAAACTTAAAAGAAGAAAACTAGTTCGATAACAATCGAACCCGACAAGAAAAGGATGGCAGACCGTGGCCGTTCCAAAACGTAAAACTTCACGCAGCAATACCCGTCACCGTCGTTCCGCTTGGAAGACAACAGCGGCAAACCTAGCCACTTGCGAACGTTGCCGTGCACCAAAGTTGCAGCACACTGCTTGCCCAACTTGCGGTACATACGACAAGCGACAGGTACTTAGCGTTTAATAGTCGTGGTCTTTGTCCACTTCGAATAACGAACTATTAGCTCACCTGGGTTTATCTATCGATACCCAGTTATTAGAACTAGCGCTAACGCATAGGTCTTTCGCTTACGAGTCAGGCGGAATACCTACAAACGAGCGCTTGGAATTTCTTGGCGATTCAGTTCTTGGTGTTGTAATCACCGATGCGCTTTACCATCGCTATCCGGATCTTCCAGAAGGTCAATTAGCAAAATTTAGATCAGCAATAGTTAATGCCAGAGCGCTAGCTGATGTTGCCAGAACACTAAACCTTGGAACTTTCATTCGCTTAGGTCGCGGCGAAGAATCAACTGGTGGCCGAGATAAATCATCAATTTTGGCTGACACTTTTGAAGCAATTCTTGGCGCAGCTTATTTAGATCACGGTATCGATGTGACTAGAAAACTGATTCTTGATCTATTCGAGGAATTAATTGCAGAAGCGGCAACTCTTGGTGCTGGCCTTGATTGGAAAACTTCATTGCAAGAGCTAACTGCTGAAATTGGGGTTGGTGTGCCAAGTTACTCAATAACTGAATCTGGTCCAGATCACGCCAAAGAATTTAGCGCCCAAGTCGTTTTAGGTGATCGGCTTTATGGTCATGGAACTGGGTCAAATAAAAAAGAAGCTGAACAGCAAGCTGCAGCAAGTGCTTACGCTGAGCTTTCAACCGAATACGAAATAGCCAAGCAACGTAGCTAATGCCTGAGTTACCTGAAGTTGAAGTGGTCCGCGCTGGGCTGGCTAAATGGGTTACCAAGAAAACAATCGATCAAGTTAAAGTCCTGCACCCAAGAGCAATTAGAAATCATCCTGGATCCAAGAAAGATTTTGAAAACCAATTAGCTGGCCGCAAAATAAAGTCCGTTAATCGGCGAGGCAAGTATTTGTGGCTAACCCTTGATTCCGACCAGGCACTAGTTACGCACCTGGGGATGAGTGGACAGGTATTGATTAAAACTGCCAAAGATGAGGATGATCGCCACCTGAGAGTCAGATTCACCTTTGCTGGACAAAAAAACCAGATGCACTTTGTGGACCAACGAACCTTTGGCGGTATGCATTTAGATGAGTTAGCTGACATCGGCGATGGGGAATTAATCCCAGAATCAGTGCTGCATATTGCAAGAGATCCATTTGATCCGAAGTTTTCGCCAGAAGAGTTCGTAGAAAATGTGCGAAAGCGAAATACCGACGTCAAGCGGGCACTACTTAACCAAACCTTGATAAGTGGCGTGGGCAATATCTATGCCGATGAATCACTGTGGCGGGCCAAGTTGCACTGGGCATACCCAGCCAACCGATTAACTAATGCCAAAGCGCTTGAACTGCTAGCTCATGCCACAGATGTCATGCGCGAAGCCCTTGCCGAAGGTGGCACATCTTTTGACGCTCTTTATGTGAACGTAAATGGACAAAGTGGTTATTTTGAGCGTGGCCTTGCTGCATACGGTCGCGAGGATGAACCATGTTTGCGATGTGGCCGATTAATGGTTCGAGATTCCTTTATGAACCGGTCATCTTTTAGATGCCCAAAGTGTCAACCAAAACCTAAGGGTTAATCCATAGAAATATCTGGGTGTTTTGCGCCCATGTTTGCAAGCAATATTGCGTTTATATATGGCTAACCTCGGCGGAAAGCCAAAAAAAGCCCATAGGTAAACTATTTTTGGCTTCCCGCACCTAACGAACCGAAAAGACGAGCG
>JBEGOT010000011.1:0-6524 GCA_041181865.1 Actinomycetota bacterium
AATGCGCGGAATCGTCGATGGTCAGAAAGTTGCGATTTCAAGTCGTATCGGTGAGACAGTTATGCGAGCAGCGGTTTCAGCTCGAGTTCCAGCTGGCGTTGTTTACACAACCTTCCACCACCCAATAAGTGGCGCGAATGTCATCACAACTGAATTCTCTGACTGGGCGACAAACTGTCCAGAATACAAAGTGACTGCAGTTGAAATCAGGCCAGCTGATTCAAGTCAGGATGCAACTAATTCTCTTGATGACGTTTTGATGAAGGCCTAAGTTCTAGTGGATGTAGCGAAATTAAAAATGATGGTTAATCAAATTGACCAAAACATTCCATTTGCTGGTGTTAAGTCTGAAGTTATTGCAACACATTTAAAGAAATTCTGGACACCACAAATGCGTGCAGATATTTTCAAAGATGTCCAGGCAAGTCCGGATAGCTATAGTTCAGATGTGCGCGAAGCTGTTACCAAACTTCACCAAGAGGCTAAAGCTTAAATTCCTACCAAGGAAGTCTAAGCAAGCGAACTGTACTTGTTCCAGGGATAGTTCCGGGTTTAACAACAGCCAAGGCATCGGCTGAAACTAAACCACGCAACATGGCTGATCCACGAAATTGAGTCGGACTAACTTTGCCATCGGTGAAAATAACTGGAATCACTCGAGTGCGATCTGCTTCAGATTCTTGCTTTAGTGAAGAAATTTCTAGTTCGCCAAGTGGCTGACCAAGTAGTCGATTCATTGCTGGGGCCACGATTGTTAAGAAGCTAACTAGAGCAGCTAGTGGATTGCCTGGAAGACTTGCCACAAGTTGACCACTTGGAAGTTTTGCTAAAACGCTTGGGTGACCTGGGCGCATGTTTATATCGTCAATCAAAAATTCAGCGTTTAAGTCACTAAGGGCACTTCTAACGTAATCGAAATCGCCATGGGCTGTGCCGCCAGTTGTGATGATAATTGGTGCAAGGCAGGAAACAATCGCATTTCTTGTTTCGGTTGCATCATCGCGAACTCGAGTTAATTGACCTATTTGGCCACCAATGTGATTAACCCAAGATGGAATTTGAATTGAAAGCGAATCTCTAATTTGGCCAGGGCCTGCCTCACCTGAACTGATTAATTCATCGCCTGTGATGAGCACATCAACAAAAGGGATTTCACGAACATTGATTTGATCAATACTTGCGCTGGCGGCAAGTCCTGCTGCAGCCGGCGTAATTTTTTGACCAGCGGCCAGGATTACTTCGCCAGCCTTGGCTTCATCACCTGGCACCCGAATGTGTTTACCCATCGGTACTGGCACTTTGCTTGCGATGTCGCCATCAAAAATAATTGCATCCTCATTTGGAATTACAAATGAACAAGTTGGGGGTATGTGAGCACCAGTGCTAACTCGAAGTGCATCACCTGGTGCTAATTCAAAAGCGGCTTGGCCAGCGCGAACTTCGCCCATTATTTTCCATGGACCAGTTCCGGCAACTGCATAACCATCCATCATTGCGGTGTGAGCTGGTGGCAGATCTGATTTAGCGACTATGTCAGCAGCACAAGTTCGTCCGATGCAATTAAATAGCTCAACCATTTGGCTATTTACTGGTGCAGCATTTTCGTAAGAAATTTGGCGGGCGTCATCCCATTCCACATTGTGATTTGCCAAATTTGCCATGGGATTAATCTACCTGCAAACGTGTGCGATGCTTTATTTGTGCAAAATACGCAACTATCGCAGATTGATTCAATAGTTGTTGCCGGTGGCAAGGCCAGTCGTATTGGCGGCATAGATAAAGCAATGCTTCCCCTAGGTCTTAATCAAAAAACTTTATTGGCTTCAGTCGTTGCCAGTTGCCCTGGAAAAGTAATTGTTGCTGGCAACAAGCGACCTGAGATTAATGGCGTTACCTGGGTTGATGACATAAATGCAGATGGGGGACCAGCAGCGGGAATCTGGGCTGCGCTTACCGAAGTTAACTCTGAATACGTATTCATCAGTGCAAGCGATCAAAGAATAAATAGTGATCAGGTAAATCAGATTTGCTTAGCTGCTCTTAGCCATGATGGTGCATGGGCAATTAGGGAAAATGGCCAAGGCCAACCACTATTAGCCTGTGTTAAAACCCAACTAATTAGAGACTTACTACAGGAATCAAAAGGCGTTAATGCTTCACCTTTACGATTAATGCAGCAATTAAATATGGTTGAAGTGAAATTGGCAACTAAACAAGTGTTAGATATTGATACGTGGGCCGATGCCATTAAAGCGGTTAAGGAAAACGGAATGAGCGAAGTAACCCCTGTTTGGTTAAAACAAGTTGCCGCAACTTTAGGCATACCTGAAACTGAAATACCAGTTAATTCACTTCTTGATCTAACCCGCGAAGTTGCACACAATGTTGAGCGCAAATCTGCACCTTTGACCACATTTTTAATTGGTCTTGCTGCTGGGAAAACTGGAGTAAGTGAAAAAGAATTAATTGAAAAAGTTAATCAAGCAATAAACGACTGGACCCCAAGTGAGTAACCAAGAACCAGTCTCAGCAACCGCCAGAATTACCGTTAAAAAAACCGGTAAAGATTCACCAGTTACTGACTATGTGGTTGGCGAAGAGCCACTTGAAATACGCCTGGAAACTGAAAGCGGTAAACAGCAATTAGCTGTAACTATGCGAACTCCTGGTAGCGATAATGAGCTTGGCGCTGGGTTCCTGTGGTCTGAAGGTTTACTTCGCACTCGGGAAGATTTAATTGCAATTACATCTTGTAAAGATGCTGACTTAACTCCCCGTGAGCGAGAAAACATTATCGTTGCTCACGTTAAGCCTGGAACCCCGGCACTAAGCCGGATACTTGATCGCCGATTCACGATTTCAAGTGCTTGTGGAGTTTGCGGTTCCACCCAAATCGATGATCTTCGCGAACGCGGTTGCCAGAATGTAGCCCCAGCAACTTTGCCGATCGAAAAGATGGTCGCGCTTCCAGATTTAATGCGCCCACGCCAAAAAATATTTGAAAAAACTGGTGGCTTGCATGCTGCTGGATTGTTTGATCCCAACGGCAACCTAGTTATTGTTCGTGAGGATGTTGGCCGCCACAATGCGGTGGACAAAGTTATTGGTTATGCACTTATGAATAATCTGATTCCACTTAGCGGTTACACCCTTGCTATCTCTGGCCGCGGGGGATACGAAATCATTCAAAAGGCAATCAGTTCTGGAATCTCAGCTGTTGTTGCCGTATCCGCACCAACATCACTTGCTGTTGAAACTGCTAAAGCTTTTGGCCTGACTTTACTTGGCTTTACTCGCCAAGGTCAGGCAACTCAGTACAACTAACTCGCTGCAGAAAAAATGGGGTGAGTGACGGGACTTGAACCCGCGGCATCCTGGACCACAACCAGGTGCTCTACCAGCTGAGCTACACCCACCATGTGCCATCACTTATTAATAGGTGACAACCTGAATAATTGTAATGAACTAAGCGAAGTTCGACTAATTCGCTGAAAGTTTGTCCGCAATCTTGCGGGCTTTGTCTGCATCTGGGCCAGGCTGATCCACGAATGCAACTTCACGGTAGTAGCGAAGTTCAATAATTGAATCTTTAATGTCACCCAATGCGCGGTGATTTCCGATTTTGGCCGGGCTTGCAAAGTAAAGGCGTGGGTACCAGCGGCGAACAAGTTCTTTAATCGAGGAAACATCGATGATTCGGTAATGCAGGTAAGAGTCAACTCTTGGCATATCGCGCTGAATAAAGATTCGGTCAACATGAACAGAACTGCCAGCAAGTGGTGCTTTATTGGCTTCTGGCACACGTTCGGTGATGTATTCGAAGAGGGCAGCTTCGGCTTCTTCAAGTGAGACACCATTTGGAATTTCAGGAAGCAGACCAGATTCAGTGTGCATGGAAACAACTACTGGATCCATGTTGTCTAGTTTTTCTTGCGGGGCTTTGATGACAACCTGGAAGCCTTCATCAACGGCATTTAATTCAGCATCAGTAATAATGCAGGCAATTTCAACTAATAAGTCATTTTTGAAATCAAGTCCAGTCATCTCACAATCGATCCAGACAATGCGATCCATTGGATTGCGTTGCTCGCCTTGGGTTTCAGTCACGCAGTAATTCTAATCAAAGTTAATTGGTTAATTTAGATTCAAGATCAACTAGGCGTTTTCTAAGGGCTGCTAGTTCACTTTCTTCAACTAGCCCCATGCGAGCCACAATCTGACTTAATACTTTTTCAACTTCTTCAGTACTAAAAATTGAATTACCTGAATTTGATCTGAATCTTGGACGTTCTGGAAGTGAGTCAATTAGTTCTCGAACGATTGAAACGCCAGTTGCGCCTAGAACGAACAGCGCATCAGAGATTGCTTGTGGATCAACTTCGCGTCCACTCTCACTTCTTTGCTCAACGACACGTTCCTGGCTCTTTTCAAGCATGTCAGCGCCCATGCGCAGAAGTTCAGCAATGTTTATCACCCTTTGATGGTAACTCGAAAAACTAGATTTCGCATTTTGTACCAAAACCATGAAATGCGCACCACAGCGTTTTAAGTCAAAATTAGGTGTGCCTGAAATTCCACAATATTCAATCTCAAGAAGTGCTCGAATGATGAGTATTCCAGCAGCTCACGTTGGGCGCCGGGCTATTGGAGCAGGCAAAGCAATTCTTGGTAAAGACAGCGACGAAGCAAAAATTGAGGCTCAGCTAAAAACTGCAGCACAGCTTTTTAGGGTCATGGGAACCCTAAAGGGTGGAGCCATGAAAATTGGCCAAGCCATGAGTGTTTTTGAATCATCACTACCCGAATCACTCGTTGGGCCATATCGCGAATCACTTAGCAAGTTGCAAGATTCAGCGCCACCAATGTCAACGGCCAGCGTGCTTAAGCAAATGAAAAAGAATTTAGGACCAGAGTGGCGTAGTCGCTTTTTAGAATTTGATGAAGTGCCAGCAGCAGCTGCCTCAATCGGACAGGTCCACAAGGCAACCTGGAAAGACGGTCGAACTGTTGCGGTAAAAATTCAATACCCTGGGGCGGCTGGCGCCCTGATTGCAGATTTAAATCAGATTTCCAGATTGGCACGTTTAGTTGGCTTAACAATTCCTGGGTTAGATGTTAAAGCGCTAATAACTGAGCTCAAATCAAAAGTGATTGAAGAGCTGGATTATTTACATGAAGCGAAATCTCAAAAGGCTTTTGCTAATGCTTATGAAGGCCATCCAGACTTTTTCATTCCACATGTTTTATCAGCATCTCCTGAAGTGATGATCACTGAATGGGCTGACTCTAAGCCGCTATTGGAAGTAATTAATCGAGGAACAAAAGAAGACCGCGATAAGTATGGGCTTTTACTTTTCAGATTCCTGTTATCCGGTCCAAAGATTGCCGGGCTATTACATGCTGATCCACATCCTGGGAATTTCCGAATTATGGCCGATGGAAAATTACTTGTTTTGGATTTCGGCGCAACTGCAGATTTCCCAGAGGGTCTGCCATCTAGCATGGGCAAATTATTAAGTATTGCTATGAAAGGTGATGAAGCAGCGGTGGTTGCAGGTCTTCGAGCAGAAGGCTTCCTTAAGGAAAATATAAACATCGATCCAAAGTCATTGCTTGATTACCTAGCGCCTTTCACTGAACCAAGTGCAGTTCCAGAATTCCAGCACTCAAGAAAGTGGCTGCAAGATTTGTTTGCAAAAACTGCTGATCCAAGAAACCCGGACTGGTCAGTTGCTTTCAAGATAAATTTGCCACCGGAATATTTAATGATTCACCGAACTTGGATTGGCAGCCTTGGCGTTCTGTGCCAACTTGAATCAAAATTCTCGGTGCGAGATGAATTTGAAAAATGGGTTCCAGGTTTCAAGCTGAACTAGCAGGCACTTCTTTAAATGAGAGATCATGGCACAGCGGTCAATCAAGGGATTAATTCAAAACCCGTAGAATTAGGGCGGAACTTTTAAAGTTCAAAGTAGCGCCCGTGGCTCAATGGATAGAGCAACAGGTTTCTACCCTGTCGGTTGGGGGTTCGAGTCCCTCCGGGCGCGCTCTTATTTAACGCAATATTCCTTGCATAGCTAACGCACCATTTTCATTTGCAATCCATAGATTAGTTTGATTTTGCTCACGCTTTCCATGAACTGTGAAACCGTTTGGCAAAGTCACTGGGCTTTTTGCTCGGTATTCAAATTCATTGAAGCTGCAGTTATTTTGCTTAGCTAGATCAAGTAACAACGTTGCCAAAAGCGGTCCATGCACAATTAACCCGTCGTACCCTTCAACTTCGCGGGTGTAGTGCACGTCATAGTGAATTCGGTGGCTATTAAATGTAAGCGCTGAATATCTAAAAAGGGTTGTTTCGTCCAATTTCCAAGTAGCGCTGAAATCTGAATCTGTGCTTGCCAGTTCTGGCTCTGTGGTGGAACTTTGCTTTGCTTCACTTCGATAAACAATGTTGTGCTCTTCTTGAATACACAACCTGCCTGATTGATGTATTTGATGCTCAACAGTGACAAAAATTAAAT
>JBEGOT010000012.1:0-5397 GCA_041181865.1 Actinomycetota bacterium
GGGATTAGCGATTATTCTTGGCTTTATCGCTGTGAAGCTTTTCCTTGAAGCGCTACATGAAACGACAAGTTTGCACGTGCCTGAAATTGCGATTTCGCAAAGTCTTGCGGTAATTGCCATAACTTTGACGGCTACAGTTTTATTTAGTTTGCGTGCAGTTAAGCAAAACCCTGCACTTGCCAGGGCATCAGATGCCGCACATGCAATCGAAGAATCTTTAGAACATGCAGGTGAAGCGATCGATCACTTGGATAACAAAAACGCAAAGGAAATACAGAAGTAGTCATGGATGTATCGCTAAATATTTGGCTCGCACTATCTGTTGGCATAGCCGTTTTGATCTTGGTTGATCTTTTAACAGTTAGTCGTAAACCGCATGACGTGATGTTTAAAGAGGCAGCCCTTTGGTCAGTTTTTTACATTGCAGTTGCAGTTGCCTTTGGCATCTGGGTGGGAAAGCAATTTGGGGGACAGTTTGGAACTGAATACTTCGCAGCTTATTTAGTTGAAAAATCACTTTCGGTCGATAACTTATTTGTCTTTGTGATTATTTTGACCCAGTTCGCTGTGCCAAGCAGATTCCATCAACGCATTTTGATGATTGGCGTTCTTTTGGCGCTAGTTATGCGCGGTATTTTTATTGCAATCGGTGCGGCCGCACTTCATGCTTTCACCTTCACATTTGTTATTTTCGGTGCGATCTTAATCTGGACTGGTATCAAACTGTTCCAACATTGGGATGAAGATCCAGACATGGATGAAAATAAGATGGTTAGAACTGTACGAAAGTTCATTCCAGTTACCGATGATTTTGTTGAAGAAAAGCTATTTGTTAAGCGCGATGGCAAAAAATATGCAACACCAATGTTCCTAGTTTTAATTGCCATTGCTAGCACAGACTTACTATTTGCCCTTGATTCAATCCCAGCAACATTTGGCGTTACTAACGAACCATTCTTGGTTTTTTCAGCCAATGCATTTGCCTTGCTAGGTCTGCGTGCGCTTTATTTCCTGTTAAAGGGATTGCTAGACAAGCTAATTTACCTATCTCTTGGACTTTCGTTTATTTTGATGTTCATCGGTGCCAAGTTGATCATGGTTTACTTGCACGAGTCATATGATGCGATTCCTAAAATTTCAACTAATTTCAGCTTGATCGTGATTGCTGCCATTTTGGTGATTGCTACGGTGGCTAGTTTGATCAAGTCGAGCAAGGATCCATCAGCCATTGCACATGCTGGTCGATTGAATGACGCTAATCCAGAGAAAGAATAGCGACAACTAGGATTGATCCGTGATTGATCGGTTAAGTGTCCGCGGTGCGCGAGAACACAATTTAAAGAACGTCAATCTCGATCTACCTCGTAATGCGCTGATTGTTTTCACTGGTCTTTCTGGTTCAGGTAAATCATCCCTGGCTTTCGACACTATCTTTGCTGAAGGTCAACGCCGTTACGTTGAATCACTATCGGCTTATGCCCGTCAGTTCTTAGGACAGATGGATAAACCTGATGTTGATTTCATCGAAGGTTTATCGCCAGCTGTTTCAATCGATCAAAAATCAACAAATCGCAACCCGCGTTCAACTGTTGGAACAATCACCGAGGTATATGACTACCTGCGCTTGCTATTTGCTCGCGCAGGTAAGCCGCACTGTCCTGACTGCGGCGAACCTATTTTCCGTCAGTCTCCACAGCAAATTGTTGATCGAATTCTTGAAATCAAAGAGGGAACTAAGTTCCAAGTTCTTGCACCAATCATTCGTGAGCGCAAAGGCGAATACGTAGATTTATTCCGCAGTCTGCAATCTCAAGGTTTTGCTCGTGCTCGCGTTGATGGCGTGGTTTATGGACTGGAAGAAGTACCAAAACTAAAGAAACAAGAAAAGCACACCATTGAAGTTGTGATTGACCGATTGTCAGTAAAAGCTGACGCAACTCGTCGCATTACAGATTCCATTGAAACAGCGCTTCGACTTGGCGCAGGACTAGTAATTCTTGATTTTGTTGATCAGCCTGAAGGAAGTCCCGATCGCGAACGAATCTTTAGTGAACACTTAGTTTGTTTAAACGATGGCAATCAATTCGAGGAATTAGAACCAAGATCATTTTCATTCAACTCACCATTTGGTGCGTGCGGCGAATGTACTGGTCTTGGCATTATGAAAGAAGTTGACCCCGAACTTGTTATTCCAGATCCAACTCTTTCACTTGAAGAAGGTGCGATTGCACCTTGGGCTTCAGGACACATCTTTGACTACTTCTATAGATTGATCGTCGGTTTATCTAAGGAACTTGGTTTCAAGACCAATGTTCCATGGGAAAAACTTCCCGCCAAAGCCAAAGATGCACTTCTTTACGGTCACGATCACGAAGTTCATGTTAAATACAAGAACCGTTATGGCCGTCAGCGTTCTTATTCAAGTGGATTTGAAGGCGTGGTCACATACCTTGAGCGCAAACTTGATGAAACTGAAAGTGATAGCTCTCGCGAAAAAATCGAAGGCTACATGCGCGAAGTGCCATGTCCAGCATGTAATGGCGCAAGACTTAAGCCACTTATTTTGGCAGTAACTCTAAATGGCAAGAACATCGCTCAAGTTGCCGAACTTCCGATAGGTGAGTGTGCAGCTTTTCTTAAAGGACTAAAGCTTTCAGCTCGGGAAAAGGCAATTGCCGATCGAGTTCTTAAAGAAGTCAATGAACGTTTGGCATTCCTTGTCGATGTTGGTTTGGATTATTTATCACTTGATCGAAGCGCCGGATCACTTGCTGGTGGCGAAGCGCAACGTATACGTCTTGCAACCCAGATTGGTTCAGGGCTAACTGGTGTGCTCTATGTGCTTGATGAACCAAGTATTGGTTTGCACCAACGAGATAACCATCGGTTGATTGAAACCTTGATTCGTCTTCGTGACCTAGGTAATACCTTGATTGTGGTTGAACACGACGAAGACACAATTAAAACGGCCGACTGGGTTGTGGACATTGGTCCGGGTGCTGGTGAACACGGCGGCCATGTCGTGGTTAGTGGTTCTTATGACGAATTACTTAATGCACCAAAATCAATCACTGGTCAGTATTTATCTGGCAAGAAATCAATTGAAGTTCCAGCAAAGCGCAGGCCACAAGATCCAAAGCGAAAGCTAACCGTTCAAGGTGCATCCGAGCACAACTTAAAGAATGTTTCAGTTGATTTCCCACTTGGAAACTTTGTTGCCGTAACCGGTGTTTCTGGATCAGGCAAATCAACGCTAGTAAATGACATTTTGTATAACGTGCTAGCGCGTGACCTAAATCGTGCCCGGACAGTGCCTGGCCGTCACAAAAAGGTAATTGGTGTTGATCAACTGGATAAAGTTGTGCACGTTGATCAAAGCCCAATTGGTCGAACACCTCGATCAAACCCAGCTACGTATACGGGTGTATTCGATCACGTTCGCAAGTTATTTGCTGAAACACCAGAGGCAAAGATTCGTGGTTACCAGCAGGGAAGGTTCTCCTTCAACGTTAAGGGCGGGCGCTGCGAGAACTGTTCTGGTGACGGCACTATCACCATCGAAATGAACTTCTTGCCAGATGTTTATGTACCGTGCGAGGTTTGTCATGGTGCACGGTATAACCGCGAAACTCTTGAGGTTCACTACAAAGGCAAAACAATTTCAGATGTTTTGAATATGCCAATTGAAGAAGCATTGGAATTTTTTGCTCCGATCCAGGCAATCGCTCGCCACCTGCAAACCTTGGTGGATGTTGGTTTGGGATACGTCCGCTTAGGTCAGCCAGCAACCACACTTTCTGGTGGTGAAGCTCAGCGCGTCAAGCTGTCAACCGAATTACAAAAGCGCTCAACGGGTAAGACTGTTTATGTTCTTGATGAACCAACTACTGGTCTGCATTTCGAAGACGTTCGTAAGTTACTGATTGTTTTGCAGTCATTGGTTGATAAGAGCAACACAGTTATTGTGATTGAACATAATTTAGATGTGATTAAAACAGCTGACTGGATTATCGACATGGGTCCTGAAGGCGGATCTGGCGGTGGCACAGTCCTAGCTACTGGTACACCAGAAGAAATTGCGAAAGTTTCCACAAGCCACACAGGAAAATTTCTTGCACCAATGCTTAAGCAAACACCAGTGAAAGCTAAAGCAGTCGCTAAGAGTAAGTAATTATGAAAAGCGCGGATAAACCTAAAGACATCCCAACTAACCCTGGTGTCTATCGATTTCGCGACGAAACCGACAAAGTTATTTATGTGGGAAAAGCTAAGAATCTAAAAAATCGCCTTAGTTCATATTTCACTGGTGAATTAGCCCATCGCACCAAGATGATGGTGGAAACTGCGGTCAGAGTCGATTGGGTTGTAGTTGGAACTGAAATTGATGCACTTCAACTTGAATATGCCTGGATTAAAGAATTCAATCCAAGCTTCAACGTTCGCTTCAGGGACGATAAAACTTATCCGTATTTAGCAGTTTCGATTGCCGAAGAATTTCCTCGAGCATTTGTTCACCGAGGGGATAAGCGCAAAGGAATTAGGTATTACGGCCCATTTGTTCAAACCGGGAGTTTGCGCGACACTCTTGATCACTTGCTGCGCGTATTTCCTATCCGAAGTTGCACAGCAGGTGTCTATAAGAATGCCAAATCATCGGGACGGCCATGCTTGCTCGCCCACATTGAACGCTGCAGCGCGCCATGTGTTAGTCGAATTAATGAGTCTGAACATCGCAAACTTGTGAACGACTTCATGTCATTTATGAATGGAAATCATTCAGCGGTTATTAAAGACATTGAAATTCGTATGAAATCAGCTTCTGATGTCCAAGATTATGAAAAAGCTTCAGTTCTTCGTGATGACTTAATTGCACTTGAAAAGGTTAAAGAAAAAAGTGCAGTTGTTTTCACGGACAATACAGATTCCGATTTGGTGGCCGTTAGCCACGATGAATTACAAGCTGCTGTACAGATTTTCAATGTTCGCGGCGGACGTATCGTTGGGCAACGTGGATTTGTTATGGAAAATTCCGTTGAATCAACTACCAACACTTTGTTAACAGATGCCCTAATGCACATCTATGCCGCAGCCGACAAAGCAGACATTCCACCAGAGATTTTGACGAATGAATTGCCAGATTCACTTGATAGTTTGCAACAGCTATTAACTGAAGTGCGCCAAACAAAACTAGACATCAGAGTGCCAGCGCGCGGGGATAAGAAGACTTTGATGGAATCTGTGTTAGTTAACGCTTCGCAAGCTCTGGTCTCGCATAAATCACGTCGCTCAACAGATCTAATTGCTAGAACTCAAGCTCTAAACGAATTGCAAGAAGCTCTTGGTCTAGCCAAAGCACCACTACGAATTGAATGTATTGACGTTGCCCATATCCAAGGC
>JBEGOT010000013.1:0-6548 GCA_041181865.1 Actinomycetota bacterium
AGTTGGCACAATGCTTGGTTCAAGTGTGACCCGCAAATGGGGTGGGCAAGGTTTGCCTGAAGGCACCATCGATCTTTTATTTACTGGAAGCGCAGGTCAATCATTCGGTGCATTCTTGCCAAGGGGTGTAACTCTTCGCCTTGAAGGTGATGCAAATGATTACGTCGGCAAGGGTATTTCTGGTGGAAAGATCATCGTTAAACCAAGTGGCAACGTTTCATTTGATCCAGCAAAAAATGTGATCGCTGGCAACGTGATTGGTTATGGCGCAACATCTGGTGAAATTTACCTTCGCGGTATTGCTGGTGAACGTTTCTGTGTTCGTAACTCTGGTGCAACTGCGGTTGTTGAAGGCGTTGGCGATCATGGCTGCGAATACATGACTGGTGGTCGAGTGCTTGTACTTGGCCCAACCGGTCGCAACTTTGCTGCAGGCATGAGCGGTGGCATTGCTTACTTATTAGATGTGAATCCAGCCAAATTAAATCGCGAAATGGTTAATCTGGAAAAACTTGATCAAGAAGACATCGATTTCTTGCATCAAACAATCACTAAGCACCACAACGAAACAGGTTCAACTATCGCGCAGGAACTTTTGCAAGATTGGCCAGTGCATGTGCACAGACTTTCAAAAGTTATGCCAGCTGATTTCCGCAGAGTTCTAGACGCTCAGTCAAAAGCAATTGCTGAAGGCAAAGATCCGTTAATCGCAATCATGCAAGCAAGCGTTGGGAAGTAGGGGTAGTTATGGGTAATCCAAAAGGTTTTATTGAAAACTCTCGAGAACTTCCTGTTCGTCGCCCAGTCGATGTGCGAATTCAAGACTGGAAAGAGGTTTACCAAGAATTTCCAAAAGAGAAGCTGGTAACTCAAGCCGGTCGCTGTATGGATTGCGGTATTCCGTTTTGTCACAACGGCTGCCCACTTGGCAACTTAATTCCTGAATGGAATGACTTGGTTTATCGCGGCGACTGGAAAGAAGCCGCAGATAGATTGCATGCGACAAATAACTTCCCAGAATTTACTGGCCGGTTGTGTCCAGCCCCATGTGAAGCAGCTTGTGTAGTTGGTATTTCAGGGGACGCAGTAACAATCAAGCAGGTTGAAGTTTCGATTATTGATCGTGCTTGGGATTCAGGTTTAGTTAACCCACACACCAACGAACGTTTAAGTGGAAAGCGCGTTGCAGTTGTTGGTTCAGGTCCAGCAGGATTGGCCGCTGCCCAACAGTTGACCCGTGCCGGCCACACAGTTGTGGTTTATGAACGTGCTGATCGAATTGGCGGCTTACTTCGTTATGGCATTCCAGAATTCAAAATGGAAAAACGTCATATTGATCGCCGCCTAGCTCAGATGGAAGAAGAAGGCGTTCGCTTCCGCACCGGCGTTGAAATCGGCGTTGACATGTCAGCCCAAGATTTACTGGATCGCTATGACTCAGTTGTCTTAGCAGTTGGCGCAACAGCTTGGCGTGATCTTCCAGTTCCAGGCCGTGAACTAGAAGGTATTTACCAGGCAATGGAATATTTACCGATCGCAAATCGCGTAGCCCAAGGTGATTTTGAAGCGCCATCAATTAGCGCTGAAGGTAAGCATGTAATTGTGATTGGTGGCGGTGACACCGGGGCTGACTGTCTTGGTACAGCACTTCGCCAAGGCGCGGCAAGTGTTACGCAACTTGAAATCATGCCGATTCCACCACAAGAGCGTCCAAGCTCAAGTCCATGGCCAACTTATCCAATGCTGTATCGAGTAACTAGCGCGCATGAAGAAGGTGGCGTGCGCGAATACGCCGTATCAACAACTAAGTTCACCGGCAATGGAAAAGTGGAATCAATCGAATTAACTTCAGTTGAATTCAAAAATGGAAAGTTTGAACCTGTTGCTGGTTCAACAAAAACTTTGCCAGCTGACTTAGTTCTGCTTGCGATGGGCTTTGTTGGTCCTGAACAAGGATCACTTGTTGAGCAATTTGGTGTTGAAATTGATCCTCGCGGAAATATAAATCGCGATGGAAATTTTGCAACAAACAAACCTGGGGTTTTCGTTGCTGGCGATGCTGGTCGCGGTCAATCACTAATTGTTTGGGCAATTGCTGAAGGAAGATCAGCAGCTGCAAATGTTGATCGTTATTTGATGGGCGAAACAACGTTGCCAACACCGATCAAACCAAATGATCGACAGCTACTGCCGTAAACTAATCAGGGTTTAACAGAAAAGGATTATTTGTGCGTCGCGCCAAAATCGTATGTACGCTCGGTCCGGCAGTTTCTACGCCAGAGGCAATTCGTGAATTAATTCAAGCGGGGATGAATGTGGCCCGCTTGAATATGTCCCATGGCAGCCATGAAGTTCATGCCAAGTCATATGCAATGGTTCGCCAGATGGCAGATGAAACACTTCGCGGAATCGGTATCTTGGCTGACCTGCAAGGTCCAAAAATTCGTCTTGAAACTTTTGCCAATGGTCCAGTTGATGTAATTGTTGGCGATCAGTTCACGATCACCAATCGCGATGTGCCAGGGGATAAGACAATCTGTGGCACAACTTATGCAGGCCTGCCAGGTGACTGTAAACCAGGTGATCGACTATTAATCGACGATGGCCGCGTATCTCTAGAAGTTGTTTCGGTTACGCCAACTGATGTGGTGACCAAAGTAATTGAAGGTGGCACGTTAAGTGACCACAAGGGCATCAATCTGCCAGGTGTTGCAGTTAGCGTTCCAGCACTTTCTGAAAAGGACATCGATGATCTTCGCTGGGCACTTCGCCAGGGCGTTGACATGATCGCTCTTTCATTTGTGCGAAGTGCTGCTGACATTAACGATGTTCATCGAATTATGGGCGAAGAAGGTATTCGCATTCCGGTTATCGCAAAGATCGAAAAGCCACAGGCCGTAGAAAATCTAGAAGAGATCGTTAATGCCTTTGATGCGATCATGGTTGCCCGTGGTGACCTTGGGGTTGAATTGCCACTTGAAGAAGTTCCACTAGTTCAAAAAGAAGCAATTACACTTGCCCGCGCAGCCGGTAAGCCAGTAATTGTGGCAACTCAAATGCTTGACTCAATGATCACTGCCTCACGCCCAACTCGCGCAGAGGCAAGTGACGTAGCAAATGCGGTGCTTGATGGTGCAGATGCCTTGATGCTTTCAGGTGAAACTAGTGTTGGCCAGCACCCAGCTCTAACTGTTCAAACAATGAGTCGAATCATCGAACACATTGAAAAAGAAGCGTTGCAACGTTTGCCAAAGATTAGCGATGATGGCAGTGATTCAACTGCTCTTGCTATGACCTCAGCAGCTGTTGATGTGGCAAATCACATTCACGCCAAAAGCCTTGTGGTTTTCACTGAAACTGGCCGAAGCGTTTTGTTAGTTTCTCGTCACCGCCCAGAAAACAGTATTTTGGCGTTCACGCCAAACCCACGTGTGCGAAATCAATTAGCACTGGCATGGGGAACTGAAGTATTCCTAGTGCCACCTGTGCACCACACAGATGACATGGTTGAACAAATTGACCGCACACTTCTTGACCTTGGTCGCTTTGCAAGAAATGAACATGTTGTTGTGATTGCAGGTGTGCCACCTGGCGTACCTGGCACCACAAACGGTATGCGCGTGCACCAATTGGGTCATGGCGCAGCCAACCTTGATTAACAATGCTTGATTAATTAGTTTCTTTGGGTCAATGTGACCAATTGGCCAAGCCCGTGCTAAAGTAACTAAAAGTTCTAGCGAACGCGAATCCTTTAAGTACTGTCCTGTGAGGCAGATAAGGAGGCGAGAAGATGACGCATACCGCTGAGCCCGCCAAGTCTGGCGATTCTCGAGTAGTTCTCGATTCAAGTGATATTTCAAGAGCATTAACTCGATTAGCCCACGAAATCATTGAACGCACGCAAGGTGCACGAAATCTAACTTTGATGGGCATTCCAACTAGAGGTGCAGATTTAGCTGCGCGCCTTGCTGCAAAAATTTCTGAAATCCAAGGAACAACGGTTCCAGTTGGCGCAATTGATGTGACGATGTTCCGCGATGACCTTCGCCTTCGCCCAGCAAGAGCGCTGCTACCAACAAGCATTCCAGCTGAAGGTATTGAAGGTCGCTTAGTAGTCCTTGTTGATGACGTACTTTTCTCCGGCCGCACAATCCGCGCCGCACTTGATGCACTTAGTGAACACGGCAGACCACAGGCTGTGCAATTAGCAGTACTTGTTGATCGTGGCCATAGAGAACTGCCGATCCGCGCTGATTACGTTGGAAAAAACTTGCCAACTTCAAATAAAGAATCAGTTCGAGTTCACTTGGTTGAACGCGATGGCGTAGATGAAATTGCAATCGAGGGTGGCCGATGAAACACCTGCTTAGCGCAAGTGATCTAAGCCGCGATGAAGCAATCCTGGTCCTAGATACCGCAGCACAACTAGCTGCTGCTACCGAACAAGGTGTTGGCAAGCTTCCACCACTTCGTGGTCGCACAGTCGTTAACTTGTTTTTCGAAGATTCAACTCGTACCCGCATGTCATTTGAAGCTGCAGCAAAACGCTTAAGTGCTGATGTGATCAACTTTTCTGCAAAAGGTTCAAGTGTTTCAAAAGGAGAAAGTCTTAAAGACACTGCATTAACGCTTGAAGCTATGGGCGCAGACGCAGTCGTTGTAAGACACAGCAGCAGTGGCGCTCCACATCGTCTAGCCAAAGCTGGCTGGATCTCTGGTGGTGTGGTTAATGCAGGTGACGGAACCCACGAACATCCAACCCAGGCACTGCTTGATGCTTTCACGCTTCGCAAACATCTTCGCGATGCAAGTGGTGATTTAACTGGTGCGAAAGTAACAATCGTTGGTGACATTTTGCATAGCCGGGTGGCCAGATCAAATGTGATTTTGCTACACACTCTTGGCGCCAAAGTTCGCTTAGTTGCACCGCCAACTTTGCTACCAATTGGCGTTGAAAACTGGGGCTGCGAGATTTCCTATGACTTAGATGAGTCAATAGCTGACACAGATGCAGTGATGATGCTTCGAGTTCAACGAGAACGAATGAACCAGTCTTACTTCCCAAATGCACATGAATACAGCAACCGTTACGGACTAACAAAAGCTCGCATGAATGCTATGGCAGATCATGCAATTGTGATGCACCCAGGACCAATGAATCGCGGCATGGAAATTTCAGCCGATGCTGCAGATTCAGCAAGGTCAGTGGTGGTTGAACAGGTTGCAAATGGTGTGAGTGTTCGCATGGCCGTGCTTTATTTACTACTTGGTGGATCGGGGATTTAATGAATACAAAATCAGTTGTAATCAAAAACGTCAGTATTCTGGGCACCGATGTAAACGACATTTTGATCCAAGAAGGCTTGATTGCCAAGATCGGCAAAAATCTAAGTGCTGACACTGTGATTGATGGAACAGATTGCGTTGCCCTTCCAGGTTTAGTTGACCTGCATACTCATCTTCGTGAACCAGGTCGCGAAGATGCGGAAACAGTTTTATCTGGATCGCGCGCCGCTGCTAAAGGTGGCTTCACTGCTGTGCACGCGATGGCTAACACAAATCCAGTTGCCGACACTGCAGGTGTAGTGGAACAAGTTTGGCGACTTGGCCAAGAGGCTGGCTTAGTCGATGTTCGTCCTGTGGGCGCTGTGACAAAGGGCTTAGAAGGAAACGCACTTGCTGAACTTGGCGCGATGGCAGATAGCGCAGCAAGTGTTCGAGTCTTTAGCGATGACGGTAAATGTGTACATGACGCAGCGCTGATGCGCCGCGCACTTGAATACGTAAAAGCTTTTGATGGTGTTGTTGCTCAGCACGCCCAAGAACCACGTTTAACTGATGGCGCGCAAATGAATGAAGGCGAACTCTCAGGCAAATTAGGTTTAGCTGGTTGGCCAGCAGTTGCTGAAGAAGCAATTATCGCAAGAGATGTATTACTTGCTGAACATGTTGGATCACGCCTACACGTATGCCACTTATCAACTGCCGGAAGTGTTGAAATTATTCGCTGGGCTAAAGGCCGAGGAATCAATGTGACTGCTGAAGTAACTCCGCATCACTTGTTCTTCACTGACGATGTTGTGTCTTCATACGATCCGATTTATAAAGTGAATCCACCGCTTCGCACTCAAAAAGATGTTGAAGCAGTTCGCTCAGGTTTAGCTGATGGCACGATCGACATCGTGGCAACAGATCATGCACCGCATCCTGCCGAAGACAAAGATTGCGAATGGACTGCAGCAGCTTTTGGTATGACCGGTCTTGAATCAGCACTTGCAATTGTGAATGCAACCATGGTTAAGACTGGACTAATCACCTGGAGCAGAGTTGCCGATGTGATGTCAGTTAACCCAGCCAAGATTGGCCGAGTATTTGATCAAGGTCAACCAATTCAAGAAGGTAAACCAGCCAACATCGTTGTGTTTAATCCAAATGCGGAAATTAAAGTTGACCCAACAAAAACTGAAAGTGGCAGTCGCAATACGCCATATCGTGAATTAACACTGCCCGGTCAAGTCATTGCAACAATCTTCCATGGCGAACCAACT
>JBEGOT010000014.1:0-40756 GCA_041181865.1 Actinomycetota bacterium
ACGCGCATCGATTTCACCGTAAACTGCAACAAGAGGTGCAAGGCCGGGGAATATTGTGCCGTGATCGTTTTCACCAAAGTAGAAGCGTTTTAATACTTGAAGACGATCAGTTTCGCCGCGAGCAATCTGGTCAAGTACTTCTTCAAGGGAAGCAGTGAAGTCATAATCGACCAGTTGAGTAAAGTTTTCTTCCATCAAACGAACCACGGTGAAAGCTAAGAAGTGCGGAACTAAAGCACTACCCTTTTTCCAGATGTAACCCTGGTCAATAATGCGGCTAATGATTGCGGCATATGTTGAAGGACGACCAATACCTAGTTCTTCTAGTTTTTGAACCAAAGTGGCTTCGGTGTAGCGAGCCGGTGGGTTTGTGTTGTGGCCGCTGGCTTCAAGATTTACAGCAGTTACTGCATCTCCGGCTTTAAGCACTGGCAATCGGCTGGCTTGTTCGTTGCCTTCAGTGTCATCATCGATGTCGTCATACGCTGCAAGGTGGCCACGGAAAGTAATCACTGTTCCACTTGCAGAAAACTCTGCATCTTTGCCATCTTTACTGATTCCACCAAGACGAATAGTTGCAGTTGTTCCACGAGCATCTGCCATCTGACTAGCAACTGTGCGCTTCCAAATTAAATCGTAAAGTGCGAACTCATCGCCCACTAGTTCACCGGCAACTTCAGCTGGTGTGCGGAATACATCACCTGCAGGACGAATTGCTTCGTGCGCTTCTTGTGCATTCTTAACTTTTCGATCGTAACGACGTGGCGCTTCAGACACATGGTCTTGTCCGTAAAGCTGTGCTGCTTGTGTACGCGCAGCATTGATTGCAGTTTCAGAAAGTGTTGTGCTATCAGTACGCATATAAGTAATGAAGCCACGTTCATATAAACCCTGGGCAACACGCATAGTGCGTTGCGCGCCCCACTTCAATCTTCCTGATGCAGCTTGTTGCAAAGTTGAAGTCATGAATGGTGCTTTAGGTCTGTTGGTGTAACCCTTTTCATCAACGCGACGAACTTCAAATTTTGTAGCACTTAAATTTTCAGTTAATGACTTTGCATCCGTTTCATTTAAATGAATCACATCATTTTTAGTTGTTAGCTGAGCAAGTGAATCAAAATCTTTACCGGTTGCAACACGCTTGCCATCTAGTTGGACCAAAGTTGCTGCAAATGGACCTGGTTCAAACACAGCATCGATATCCCAGTAAGAAGCGCTCTTAAAGGCAATACGTTCACGTTCGCGTTCAACGATAATTCTGGTTGAAACTGACTGAACACGGCCTGCTGATAAACCGGCCTGAACTTTGCGCCACAAAACTGGGGAAACTTCAAAACCATAAAGCCGGTCGATTAGGCGCCTTGCTTCTTGGGCATCAACTAATTGCATGTCCAAATCACGGGTTGATTCAACTGCGTGGGCAATTGCTTCTGGGGTGATTTCGTGGAAAACCATTCTTTTGACTGGAACTTTTGGACGCAAAATTTCCATTAGGTGCCAAGCGATTGCTTCACCTTCGCGGTCTTCGTCAGTTGCCAGTAATAATTCATCAGCATCAGCTAACTTGCGCTTTAATTCTGCGACTTTGTCTTTTTTCTTAGAACTAACTACGTAATAAGGGGTGAAATCATCTTCCACATCAATGGCCATACGGCCCCATGGTTGTTTTTTGATTTCAGCTGGCACATCAACTGCGCGTTCAGGTAGATCGCGAACGTGGCCAACAGAAGCTTCAACGTCATAACCTGCACCCAGGTATTTTTGAATTGTTTTGGCTTTCGCCGGTGATTCAACGATCACTAACCGGTGTGGAGTAGACACCAATAACCCTTTCGCGACGGCCGGCTCTTATTTTGGTGTATTTATGCCGATACTTTGATCGCGTATAAATACTGTATGTATTTCAACCGTCTGATTGTTACTTTGCCTTATTTATAGCCAGCCTTGCAAATAACGGGTTTTATTGAGCGAGTCGAAAATCCACATAAATTATCAAAAACCCAATAAACACAAAAGAAATCGCCCCGATTAAATAATCGGGACGATTTCTTTTAGGAAGCGATTTACTCTTCCCCAACAGTAATTGCGCGGCGCTTTGAGTTAATAATCGCGCCAATAATTACTGCAACAGCAAATAGTGAGATGCCCATTCTGATGTTGTCTTTGCCTTCAAGCGCCAAAGTTACAACTGCAGGTGCAATAAGCAATGCAACCAAGTTCATAACTTTGATCAGTGGGTTGATCGCAGGACCAGCAGTGTCTTTGAATGGATCACCTACAGTGTCACCGATAACAGTTGCACTGTGAGCCTCAGAACCCTTGCCACCAAAATGTCCGTCTTCAACAAACTTCTTAGCGTTATCCCAAGCACCACCTGAGTTAGACAAGAACACTGCCATCAATGTGCCAGTTGCGATTGTTCCAGCTAGGAATGTGCCAAGCGCACCAATACCTAGGCCGAAACCAACTGCAATTGGAGTTAATACTGCAAGTAGACCTGGTGTTGCTAATTCGCGAAGTGAATCGCGAGTAACAATGTCAACAACTTTGCCGTATTCAGGAAGTTCAGTTCCCTTCATGATTCCTGGGTGTACGCGGAATTGGCGACGCACTTCGAAAATCACCGCGCCAGCAGCGCGTGAAACAGCATTGATCGCAAGACCACTAAACATGAATACAACTGATGCACCGATTAGCAAACCAACAAGGTTCTTTGGATTTGCTGCATCCAATACACCTGCATATTCAAGTGCAGTTGTACCTGCACCCTTGGCCGCATTTGTTACTGCATCGCGGAATGAACCGAACAACGCAGTTGCAGCCAATACTGCAGTTGCAATTGCAATACCTTTGGTGATCGCCTTCGTGGTGTTACCAACAGCGTCAAGGCTGGTTAGAACCTTGGCACCTTCGCCATGAACGTCACCTGACATTTCAGCAATACCTTGAGCGTTATCTGAAACCGGTCCGAAGGTGTCCATAGAAACAATGACACCTACTGTTGTTAATAGACCGGTACCAGCAAGAGCAATTGCAAAAAGCCCAAGTATTACTGAACCGCCACCAAGCATGTATGCGGCAAAAACGCTCGCACCAATTAGTAGCGCTGAGTAAACAGCTGATTCAAGACCTAATGAGATACCAGAAAGGATTACGGTTGCTGGTCCAGTTAGTGATGACTTTGAAACGTCATCTACTGGTTTGCGATTTGTTTCAGTGAAATAACCAGTTAATTGCTGGATTGCAGCTGCCAAAACGATACCAATTAATACTGAAGCAATTGCTAGGAATCGTGGATTAACAGTAGTTCCTGCGGCTAAACCAAATGTTGGATCAGCAACGCTCTTTAATTCACCAAGTGTTGCTGGCAAGAATTTGTAAGAAGCTGCAGTTACAAGTACTGCTGAAATCACAGCTGACAAGAAGAAGCCACGGTTGATAGCGCTCATGCCTGAACGATCAGTGTCGCGCGGAGCAACAGCAAAAATACCAATCACTGCAGTTAATACACCGATGGCTGGAACGACTAGTGGGAACACTAAGCCAATCTCACCAAAGGCTGCTTTACCAAGAATTAGTGCAGCAACCAAAGTAACGGCATATGACTCAAATAAGTCAGCAGCCATACCAGCACAGTCACCAACGTTGTCACCAACGTTGTCAGCAATTGTTGCTGCGTTACGTGGATCATCTTCTGGAATACCTTGTTCAACTTTGCCAACTAGGTCAGCGCCGACGTCAGCAGCTTTGGTGAAGATACCGCCACCAACGCGCATAAACATCGCAAGTAATGCCGCGCCAAAGCCAAAACCTTCAAGAACTTTTGGAGCTTCGCCTTTGTAGACAAGAACTACAACTGCTGCACCGAAAAGACCAAGGCCAACGGTGAACATACCTGCAACGCCGCCAGTGCGGAAAGCAATACGCATTGCTTGCTTTTCACCGCTGGTATTTGCAGCATGTGCCACACGCACGTTACCGCGAACAGCAAGCCACATACCCATGTAGCCGGTTGTTGCAGAGAACACTGCACCAACTAAGAAAAAGATCGAGCGACCAATCTTTTCTGTATTGGAATCCGCTGGTAATAAAAACAGCAAGAAGAAAACTAATACTGCAAAAACACCAAGTGTGCGGAACTGCCGACTTAGATAAGCAGCTGCACCTTCTTGAACGGCAGCAGCAATTTTTTTCATATTGTCAGTGCCTTCGTCAGCTGCCAAAACTTCCTTAACTAAGAAAGCAGCAACACCTAGTGCAGCAAGTGCAACTAGGGCGACGATTAGAACGGTGTTGTAATTGGAACCAGCCAGGGCGACTTCCTGGGTGGCGACATGTGCGAACGCAAACATGAGACTCCTCGTTGAGTTATGAAAAAAATCCTACGAGATATGTGTTCTAAATAAGGTCTTAACCCCGATTAATTAGCGCCTAGTTCAGCAAAAAGTGTTGCTGCTGCTGCTTTATCCCAAAGAACTGATGAGCCTGCTGCGGTCATTGCCCCAGAATCTGCAATTGGAACGGTTGCGATCGTCCCCTTGCCTGATGCGATTCCCTTCATTGCAAGGCCAAGCCTGACTACATCTTTAACGCTGTCGCCTTTACCAAGGATCAATGAATCAGTTCCAGCTGATGAAACTCGATACATCGCTATTGGATTTAAAATTGTTGTGACTCGGGCAACTTTTTTCATGACTGCACCTAAATATTGTTGCTGGCGCTCGATGCGACCAAAGTCGCTCTTTGGATCGGCGTAACGCATGCGAACATACGCCAATGCAACAACACCATCCATTTCTTGACAACCAGCTTTTACGTGCAAGTTAGATTTCTCGTCGTCATAATCTTGCGGCACACAAATGTCCACACCGCCGATTGCATCGGTTAAATCGCGAACGCCCTTGAAGCCAATTTCCATGTAGTGATCAATACTTAGTCCTGTATTCATCTCAACAGTTTCAACAAGCAGTGGTGCGCCGCCAACCTGGTAAGCGGCATTAATTTTGTTCTTGGTGATGTCCAGTTGTGTTCCATCCGAGCTGACATGAGGTGGAATTGAAACATAGGAATCGCGTGGCAAACTAACCAGAGTCACACCGTCTTTACCGATGTGCACGATCATTATGGTGTCAGTTCGCTGCGCACCTTCATCTTGGCCAGTATGTAGTTGTTGTTCCTCTTCAGGTGTTAAACCTTCACGGCTATCTGAACCAATCAACAACCAGTTTGTACCAGCAGTATTTTCAACTTGGTATGCAGGTGTGGCATCAATTTTGTTCAAGCCAAGACTTGTTTTAAATCCAAGAAATATAAAAAAGACAATATAGAAAATTAAAATGCGCTTTGCATAAAAAGTAACTTTGCCAAACCCGCTTGTGGAGTTTTGATTTTTCCCAACAAAAAACTTTTTAAAAGTTTCAAGCTTTTTAAATTTAGACCAATCGATTTTGGCTAGATCGCTCCTAATTAATTCAACATTTAACTTAGGTTTCTTAAGCTTTGGCTTGGGTGGCTGCGATCCTGGCATAGGTGGTCGCTGAATTACCGGCGACTGAGCGCTTGGATAGCGCGGCGCAATTGGTGGAACTATTTCAGGTTCAACCCGCGGTGCATAAATTGGAACCGGAGTAATGCGTGGTGCAACTTCAGGTTCGATTGATGAACTATTAAAAGACTGTTGCTCTATTGGCGGAGTAAAAATTTGTTCTTTGACTTCTGGTTTGGATTCATCGGTGCCATAAATACGACCATTAACGTCGCGGCGATAAATAGAGGAATCCACCTAGTTATTCTGACTGAGATTTATCTGAACTAAGTGCATTGACGGTTATTCGGATGATTTTGTCTTTAGCGAATTGGGTTACTTAGGCGATAGCCCGTAATCTTAGAAGTCCTATGACTACTAAATACGCATACCTTGGACCAGTTGGCACCTTCACTGAAGCTGCCCTGATTGAGTTAACAAAAGGCCATGAGGTTTTGCGTATTCCAGCAAATACGGTTCAAAGCGCACTTGCCCAAGTACGAACTGGTGAAGTTGCCGGTGCCCTTGTGCCAATTGAAAACAGTGTTGAAGGTTCGGTATCTGGAACTGTTGACGAATTAAGTCACGGTGAACTTTTACAAATTGTTGATGAAGTTGCGATTCCAGTTGAATTCGCCCTACTAGTAAGACCAGGCACAAAATTAACTGATATTAAAAAAGTGGCCACTCACCCACATGCCCAAGCCCAATGCCGTGAGTGGTTAGCCAAAAATTTGCCGAATGCTCATGTGCTACCTGCAATGTCAACTGCTGCAGCTGCTGCTGAACTAACCGAAGATGCACCATACGAAGCCGCAATTGCATCACTTAGTGCAGCTCCGCACTATGGCTTAGTTTCACTTGCTGAAGGTATCGGCGATAAAGACGCAGCTTGGACCAGATTCGTTCTCGTTAAAAAACCTGGGCACTTAAATCCAGCAACCGGTAATGACAAAACGACTTTGGCCTTATTTATTAAAGCTGACCGCCCTGGTGCACTACTTGAAATTCTTACTGAATTTGCTGCAAACAATGTGAACTTGTCTCGCCTTGAATCAAGGCCAACTAAAAAACAACTTGGCGATTACTTTTTCTCGATCGATGCCGAAGGTCACATCGATGATGAAAATGTTGGCAATGCACTAAAGGCATTACATAAAACTTGTTCAGACGTTAAGTTCTTGGGTTCTTACCCTCGTCACGCTCAGCACATCGCTGTTGTTGATGCAACAATTTCAAAAGATGTTGAAGTTGACCCAGAAGTTTGGCTAGACAATTTGCGCAAACGCAGCAATTAATTATTTAAAACGTAATCGACCAAATACGCGAAGGCATGATCGTCATTTGTTGGCAAATGGATATCGGCAGCTTCTTTAACCCAGTCGTGAGCATTTGCCACTGCGCCGCCAATTCCAGCCCACTTAATCATTGGAATGTCATTTGGCATATCACCCATTGCGGCAACTTCACTTGCTGAAATCCCGCGGCTTTGCGCAACGCGCTCTAGCCCAGTGCCTTTATTTGTACCAAGCAAACTCATTTCGATTAACACATCTAAATTATCTGAGTGAGTGACATCAACAATTCCATCAAGAGCTGCATCGCAAGCATGTAAGAAAGAATCTGCATCATGAAGTGCGTCACTGCTTGGTCTTGCCAAAAACTTAACCACCAAATCGGTTTCAAACATTTCTTCAACGCTAACTTTGCGCGGTGGAACCTTTGGTTCCCAGCGAGGTCGGTAATTTAAATCAACTAAGAATTCATCAGAATGGCGAGCCAACTCAACTGCAAAAGTGATTCCTGGATCAACACTTTGAAGTCTTTGAGCAGCTAATAAACCAATCTCACCACTCATGATTTGGGCATCAACGATTTCTTTGGTGCCAAGGTCATAAAGAACCGCCCCATTGGCGCAAAGCACCTGGCCATGGTGACCGGTCATCGCCGCGATGTTGTCCATCCAGCGGGTAGGCCGACCGGTTACAAAAATCAGGTCCAAGCCCTCAGCCGTGACCTTATTAATAGCGTTTAGATTCTCTTGAGAAACAACCCCAGAACTAGTCAGCAAAGAGCCATCTAAATCACTGGCAATAAAACGGGTCACCGTTAATTCTCTCACTTATCAAGCAGGCAAAAACTCGCTAGAGTTTGCAGAACTAGAACCACTACTTTAAAGGAGCAGCATGGCCAGCATCAGCAACGATGTGCGTACACATAAATACACGCTGACTGAAGACGAGATGCCAACACAGTGGTACAACATCGTCCCAGATTTACCAGCGCCACCTCCGCCAGCACTTCACCCAGGAACTTTGCAACCAGCTGGTCCAGAAGACTTTGCACCACTGTTCCCAATGGAACTAATCATGCAAGAAGTCAGTCAGGAACGTTACATCGATATTCCTGGTGGGGTCCTAGATGTCTACCGACAATGGAGACCATCTCCACTTTTCCGTGCGCATCGTTTAGAAGAAGCACTTGGCACAACTGCAAAGATTTTTTACAAGTATGAAGGTGTTTCACCTGCTGGTTCACACAAACCAAATACTGCAGTGCCGCAGGCGTACTACAACGCAATGGATGGCATCAAAAAACTTTCAACTGAAACTGGTGCTGGCCAATGGGGTACCGCACTTTCATTTGCATGTGCGCTTTACGGTCTTGAGTGTGAGGTTTTCCAAGTTGGCGCGTCATATGACAAGAAGCCATACCGTCGCTTGATGATCGAAGCATTCGGTGGAACTGTTCATCGTTCACCTTCGAACTTAACTGATGCTGGTCGTGCTCTTGGCGCAGATCCAAAGAATCAAAGCGGTTCACTTGGGATTGCAATTTCGGAAGCTGTTGAAGTTGCAGTTAAAGATCCAGAAACTCGATATGCACTTGGTTCAGTACTTAACCATGTACTAATGCACCAAACAATCATTGGTGAAGAAGCATTACTTCAACTGGCAAAAGCTGGTGAAACACCTGACTTAATCGTTGGTTGTACTGGTGGTGGTTCAAACTTTGGTGGTTTAGCTTTCCCATTCCTTCGCGAAAAGATGGCTGGAAAAATGAATCCGCGCATCTTGGCCGTTGAACCAGCATCATGTCCATCACTTACTCGTGGTGTTTATGCATACGACTTTGGTGATACCGCAGGTATGACACCACTTATGAAGATGCACACACTTGGTAAGGACTTCATTCCAGATCCAATCCATGCTGGTGGCTTGCGCTACCACGGTATGGCTCCACTTATTTCACACATCTACGAACTTGGCTTGATGGATGCAATCGCAGTTCCACAAACTGAATGTTTCGAAGCTGCTGTGTTATTTGCCCGCACCGAAGGTATCGTTCCAGCACCTGAACCAACTCACGCGATTGCAATGGCTATCCGTGAAGCAAAGAAGGCTAAGGAAACTGGCGAATCACCAGTTATCGTGACTGCTCTTTGTGGCCATGGGCATTTTGACCTTGCAGCCTACGACGAATTCTTAAGTGGAAACATGAAAGATGAAGTTGTATCTGATGAGCGTTTTGCTGCAGGTCTTGCTAACTTGCCGCAGGTTTAACTACACAAATAATAAAAGTGCCCTCTGGATTAAGAGGGCACTTTTATTTTTACTTAAACAAGTTTAAATTCGGTTGCCCCACCTAGGAATGGCTGTAATGCAGTTGGAATACGAACTGAACCATCTGCCTGTTGATGGTTTTCAAGTAATGCCACGATCGTTCTAGTAATCGCACAAAGTGTTCCGTTAAGAGTTGCAATTGGTTCAACACCTTCAGTTCCGCGAGCACGAATACGTAAACGTCGTGATTGGAAAGTTGTGCAGTTAGAAGTCGAAGTTACTTCGCGGTAACGCTCTTGTGATGGAACCCAGGCTTCGCAGTCGAATTTGCGTGAAGCACTTGAACCAAGATCGCCTGTTGCCACATCAATCACTCGATATGGAATTTCGAGTGCTTGCATGAATTCTTCTTCGAATGCAAGTAAACGTTCATGTTCTGCTTTTGCTTCATCAACGCCACAGAAAGAAAACATTTCAACTTTGTCGAACCAGTGCACCCGGAAAATACCGCGAGTATCTTTACCGTGACTGCCAGCTTCGCGCCGGTAACAAGGTGAGAAACCTACGTATCTTTTTGGAAGTGATGCACTCTCCAAAATTTCATCCATGTGATATGCGGCAAGTGGAACTTCAGCTGTGCCAACTAAATACATGTCATCTGCTTCTAAGCGATAAACGTTTTCCGCTGCCTGGCCTAAGAAACCGGTGCCTTCCATTGCGGCTGGCTTAACTAATGCGGGAGGAATCATTGGCATGAATCCATGTGTTTGTGCTTTAGTCATTGCAAGTTGAACTAGCGCGAATTCAAGAAGCGCACCTGGTCCAGTTAGGTAATAGAAACGGCTTCCCGAAACCTTTGCGCCACGTTCAATATCGATAGCACCGATAAGTTCACCGATTTCAACATGGTCACGAACTACGATGCCTTCGCTTGCAAAATTACGTTTTGTGCCAACTTCGCGCAAAACTTTAAAGTCATCTTCGCCGCCAATAGGCGTGGCCTCATCGACGACATTACTTAAGTTCAAAACAAGCGCATCTAATTTGGCATCTGCTTCACGAACTGCTGCTTCAGTTGTTTTAACCTGTTCAGCCAATACTTTTGTTTTGGCTAACAATTCTTCTTTTTCTGCACCTTGAGCTTTTGCAACAAGGGCGCCAAGTGATTTTTGTTCAGCGCGAACTGATTCAAACTGGCCAACCGCAGCCCGACGAATACCGTCTGCTTCAAGAACCTGATCGACCAAGCTAGTTGATTCGCCGCGAGCTTCCTGCGAGCGCTTAACAGCGTCAGGATTTTGACGGATAACGGCTAAATCAATCATGGGTTAAGGCTACCGAATCAAGCGCCAAGATGATTAATCTGAAAAATTATTCAGAATCGGGCCAACCCCGATAACATCGATTCTGCATCTAGTGCTTAACGAAGCAGAAATACGAGGCCACCTAATTGGATATGAACTGGTTGACTCCGAAGGCGCAAGCTCGCCCAGCCGGAGAAAAAGGTTGGGGAAGTTTTGCAGTTGAAAAGATTTCAGCCGGTGAAACCGTAGGCGGATTTGGTGGCTGGTGTGTCACTCGCGAAATGTTAGATCAGCTATCTGATGACCGTCGTCATCGCTCAATCCAAGTTGATGAAGATTTATATCTAGTTTCAAAAGATGAACGTGAACCTGGTGATTGTTTTAATCACTCGTGCGATCCTAATTGTGGCCTAATGGGCAGTTCTCTTTTGGTAGCAATGCGCGATATTGAAATTGGCGATGAACTTTGTTTTGATTACGCCACTTGTGACGATTCTGATTACGACGAATTTAAATGTAGTTGCGGAACTTCTGAATGCCGCGGCACAGTGACTGGTTTGGACTGGAAGCTTCCGGCACTTCATAAAAAATATGAAGGTTGGTTTTCTGCATATTTGGCTAAACGCATTAAAAAAGAATTTCTTTGACGTTTTAATTAGCCAACAGTTGCGATTACAACTAGTCCTTTTTCTACTTCTAAGTTGACTCGATCTTCGCGGAAATCAAACGCTGTGGTGAATACTTCATCATCGCGGCGAGTTATCCGAGCCTTTAAACCTAGTGTTTCGATTTTGGCAATTGCATCGGTGACATCTTGACCAACGACAGCTTTAGCAACATCTTCAGTACTTAATACAGCCGTTGGATAAACTTGTTCAACAGCAGGATTCTTGCTGTCTAGATGTGTGCTGTAACGATCCACAGCTTGTTTTAAATCTTGATCTTTGATTTCAAGTGACCAACCAATTGGGATGACGATGATCACCATTGCAATCACATGCATGATCGCTAGACCTAGGCGAACACCTAAATCGACATTTGGCAAAGTTAAAGCGCCATATAGTGATGCAATCCCAACACCAAATCCAATAATCAGCCACCAAATTTTTGGACCGATTACTGATTTAGCTAAAAGATTTGCGCCAAATGTTCCCAGGATTCCGGCTATAGAGGTGGCTGAGATTACCCGAACATCAGTTGCACTAATCAGTTCAGTAGTTGAAAAGTATTTTGGAACTAATAGATCCCAATTGAAAACCTGATTGCATAAATAAAGCCAACCGTAATTGGCAAGAGCTGCGAAAGCCGTTGCGCCAACACCATAAGTCCAAATGCGCCATGCCGGTGGGGTTACTTGTCGAGCAAGCTTTGCCATTGATTGCCTCCATGGTTAGCCCGAGTGATTGTGCGGCGAGGGAGGGATTTGAACCCCCGGAGGCTTTGACACCTCAGACGCTTTCAAGGCGCCCGCATTAGTCCGCTCTGCCACCTCGCCCGACTATTAAATAGTCACGTGCAAGATTACGCGAACCAAATAAATAAGGGAAATTCGCTTAGTTTTCCCGCCATAGCGGTCTGGTTAAACATGTTGGACCGCCTTCGCCACGGTTAATGACACTTGCTGGATAGGTATGTACTTCTACTCCAGCATCTTTAAGGCGCTTTTCAGTAATTGGGTTGCCATCTGGCATAACCACAACACCTGGCTTAATGGCTAGCACATTGCATGCAAGTGACAAATACTCTTCTTCTGGCACAGAGACTGTATTTATGCCACGAGCTTCTAATTCTTGAAGCAGGGTTATCGGTGCTTCTTTTTCATAAACCACAGCTAAGTCATCTCGCACAGGTGAAATAACACTCATCATGTGTAAACAAAATTCTGGACCTAAAGCGTGTGGCATGTGAAATGTAACAACATCAATTCTGTCTTGAGCAAAGATTGCTCGAAGTTGTTTTTCGCCTTCGGCATTTGTGCGATAAGTGCGACCAAGGCCGATGGTTTTTGAATCAAGCCAGAACATGTCGCCACCATCAGCTGTAGCGCCACCTGTTAAAACGCCAACCGTTGGAATTCCTATTGCATTCAAATCACCTGCAAGAAGTGCTGGTTCTTTTTTACGTGCATCTTTTGCGCCTTGAAATTGCACCACACCACTTGGAATCACAAAGGCAGGGTCGTAGGTAAAAATCGCATCTGGTTGTCCTGGCGCTTCAGGCAATACTTCAACGTCGCAGCCAAGATCACGAAGTAATTGAACGAAAATTCCATGGTCGCGAATCAGCGCATCTAAATCTAAATCTTCGGGCGCACCTAACCAGTGGGCAGCTTCATAATCAGCATCGCGAGTTGGTGTTCTAACTGCTACGCGCTTCAAAGTTGCAACTGATGAACTTACACCGAAATGTTTCATGCACTCATCTTCTCGGACACCTCGCCCAAAGACAACTTAGGCAACTGGCAAAATTGCTTCGATTTCTATACCGCCAGAATCTAGATTGCGACGCTTAACGCCCAAAGTTTGTTGCGCAGACATTTGACTCCCTAAGCCTGGTTTCGGATTAAGACCAAAATGTGCACCGTTATTCGTGAAAACGACTTTGATTGAATTATCGCTGAAACGACTTACGTTTATATTTCCTCGACTTGCCTTACCGTGTTTAACAGAATTTGTCGCAAATTCAGCAAAGATATCATTAAGTGCATAACTGCAAACTGAATCCTTCGAGATTAATTCTTCTACATCACTTGGAATTTCAAGATGAATTCTAAATACTCCATCCCAAATTTCATTCAAGTTTCTTATTGATTCTGACGGTACGGTTGACTTTGGTACTGCAACCAAGTTGCTAGTCAACAATTTTAAGTTTTCTTTGAGCATATGTTTTGCCTCGGGATTATTTTCAGAAATTTCCTTCTGAAATTTCAAGGCAGTTGAAATCAATTTTCCTTGAACGTCTCTGTGCACAACCGAAGCTAAATGCTGTCTTTCTGTCCATAGCTGAGAACCCAAACGAGCATTAATCCAAGTAAGGTTTTTAACACTTTCTTCCAGCGAACTTAAAACTTCTGATCGAGATTCTTTAACTCCATAGAAAATTGCGATGATCCAACAAAGGATGATGGAAAGTAATCCAATATAAAAATCAGATCCATCTGTTTTCACTATGCCAAATGCTTCTGTAATAAATTTTAAGTCAACGATAATTTTGTGCAGAAACCAAAAAATTAATGAGGCAACAACTACATGTAGCAAAATTGAACTCTTGGACAATATTGGTGTGATAAATTTCTTCGCCGCAAACATAAAAATAAACAGCGATGTTAGTAGTAGAGCAAGTGCTATAAATGCTTGAGTTGTATTTTCCGTTCCGAATAGAGTATTGCCAACTAATAATCCAAATGCAATTCCAATTAATGGAATTGGGTGGAATGGATTAAGTGCTGAAAGAACTAATACTCGTCTACTGCTTACGTTTCTTGGATTCTCGATTTCTTGGAATTTAGGAAACTGATATTCACTCTCAAAAAGTTCATGACTTAGCGGTCTAACTACCTGATCGGAGACTCGGATCAGTTCCTGGACCACCGACTGTTCGTCACCGCCAGTTTTACTTGAACTAAAAACTGAAGCTGCGAGGGCGGAATCAATTGCCACTTTTATTTTTGAAATTATTTCGTACTTGATTTCAATTAAATCAGTTTCATTTATCCGGGTTGATTGGCGTAAGTTTTCTTGCGTATTAATAAGTTTGCTCAAATTTTCTTTGTATTTACGATTGTTATTTAGAATTATCGACACAACACCAAATAAAGTTAAGCCGGTTACGCCACCAGCGACTACTCGATAACTCCAATCCATAGAAATTTCAGGATTGATTTTTGTTATGGAAAAACCAACAAATATCGCACGGACCATCTCTGTTGTGAAAAACAAAATTGCTACCAGGATGGTGCGAAAAAGAGAGGGCTTCTTAGCTACTACATTTATTAGAAAGGCAAAAAACAAGAAATAAATGGTTCCCAGTGCTAGTGATTGATATGCAACACCAGTCATCGCTTGGAACGCTAAGGGCTGACTTGGCAATTCATTAAAAGCTGTGCCTATGGAAAGAAGTGCCAGAACGGAAATAGCCATAACTGGACTTGTGCAAGCTGGACCAGCAAAGTCTTGGCCGAAATTGCTAAATCGGGATTTGACTTGAAAGTTCAAAATATCCCGGCCTCATTATCTTCTTATTCCGAGAGTTAAATACTTTGTTCATTATTCTTTCAATTACAGCAATCGACAAATTATCAAAGACTTTTTCGCCATATCTTGAAATATTGGGTAATCTCTCTTAAGTCTGGAGATGTCGCATAGCCCGGTCGAGTGCGCCTCACTGCTAATGAGGTAAGGGGTAAAACCCTTCGGAGGTTCAAATCCTCTCATCTCCGCTCAATAAAAATGTCTACTCGTATGAGTAGACATTTTTATTTACTGGGTTTTCCCGATACTTAACTAAATGGTGGTCGATGGTCGGCTTTAACTGAAATTGAACCTGCAGACCGCCAAAGCCTGGCGGTTAAGTCTTTATCTTCCTCAGTAACTAGATTTCCCATCACTCGAAGTGCCACTTTCATTAGTGTGCGAGAGCGCATTCCTATTGGACCAAGAGTTGGTAATAATCCAGGAACAGTTAGGTAACCAGCAAGTCTTCGGGCGATGGAAAAAGCAATCCCATATTGCTTTTGCAATAGATTTGCCCAGCTAGTTTCAAAACTATTTTCATATTTCAAAAGTTCAACAGCTAACCGACCGGTTTCTAATCCGTAGTCGATACCTTCGCCATTTAATGGGTTAACGCAGCCTGCAGCATCGCCAATAAACATGAAGTTCTTGCCACCAACACCGCTAACGGCGCCACCCATTGGCAGCATCGCAGACCACGGCAAACGCAGCTCACCTTGAAGTTTCCAATTTTCACGTTGCTCTTCGGTGTATTGAGACATTAATGCGCGAAGATTTATATCTGCTGGTCGTTTCTGAGTGGCAAGTGTGCCAACACCAATATTTACTTCACCATTACCTTGCGGAAATATCCAGCCATAACCCGAAAGTACTTCGTTTTGCGTCCCACGCAATTCAAGATGCGAAGAAATCCATGGATCATCATGGCGTTCACTATTTATATATGCCCTTGCGGCTACACCGTATGCAGTATCGCGGTGCCATACCCGATTTAACTTTCGACCCAGTTGGGAGCGAACGCCATCTGCAATAATCACTTGCTTTGCTTGATACTGGATTACTTCATCGCCTGATTTAGCAATGACAGTATTTATAGCGCCATTTTGTAGTTCAACATCCTGGGCAGCAACACCTTCGTGAACTTCAGCGCCAGATTGTTTAGCCACTTTAAGAATTTGGTTATCTAGTTCAGTTCGGGGAACAGCACTGCCCCACTCGGGCAATGAAGGACTTTTCCATGGCAGGAGCAATTCTTGACCAAACCCAGCAGCACGAAGTCCAATATTTTTTGGTTTTGTTGATAACCAATCAGCTAATCCAAGTGAAGTTAATTCTTTAACTGCTCTTGGTGTTAAACCGTCACCGCAGGGTTTGTCTCGCGGAAATTTTTCTTTATCGATGATCGTGGTTTGGATTCCACTTCGCGCCGCCCAAGTGGCAGCACTACTGCCAGCAGGTCCAGCCCCGACAACTAATAATTCTGTTTCAACTTTGCGCACTAGCTAAACAACACCGAATAATCGGTCACCAGCGTCGCCAAGGCCAGGAACGATATAGCCCTTTTCATTTAATTTTTGATCAAGTGCGCCGGTAACAATTGTGATATCTACTTCTTTACCTTCAAAAGCTTTTTCAACTGCGGCAATTCCTTCAGGTGCGCTAAGCAATGTGATTGCAACAATTTTGTTTGCTCCACGCTCTAACATAAGTTCAATTGCCGAAATTAGAGTTCCGCCAGTTGCCAACATTGGATCTAATAAAAACACTTGACGACCACGAAGATTTCCAGGAATACGATCTGCATATATAGAAGCAGTTAAAGTTTCTTCGTCGCGAACCATTCCAAGGAATCCAACTTCAGATGTTGGAAGAAGGCGGGTCATACCTTCGAGCATTCCAAGACCTGCACGCAAAATTGGAATAACAACTGGTGTTGGCTGGCTTAATTTAAGTCCCGTTGTTTCTGTTACAGGGGTTTTAATTTTTACCGATTCGGTACGAATATCGCGCGTTGCCTCGTAGGCCAACAAAGTTACAAGCTCTTCGGCAAGTTGGCGGAACGTCGGCGAAGGAGTTTTTTCATCGCGAAGGCTTGTTAATTTATGAGAAATTAGCGGGTGATCGGTAATGAGAATGCGCACAGTCCAAGATTACGCCGAGTTAATTTTCTTTTTTGCTGCGCTAGATCGCTATGTTACGGGTGTTACTCATGTGACTTTGTGATTATTTCATCTTGGTCACATTATGGTTAACACCCCGACCGCCTGCACGGTTAGTCAGGGCCACAACTTAAACTCATGAGTAGCAATGTGATTCTCACAAAGTTAATTAAGAGAGGAGCCCATCTGTGAAGAAGGGTCTAAAACTCGCCTCTGTTCTCGCTGCAGCAGCACTTGTAATCAGTGCTTGCGGCGGCAGTAGCGATTCATCTGCGTCTGCTGAACCAACAAGTGCAGCTAGCGCAGTAAAAGTTGGTCTTGCATACGATACTGGCGGCAAGGGTGACGGTTCATTCAACGACGCTGCATACGCAGGTTTATCTCGTGCACAGTCTGAACTTGGTGTAGAAATCAAGGAAGTCGAAGCTGGCGCTGACGAAACCGATGCAAGCCGTGAAGAACGTCTACGTCTTCTAGCTTCAGAAGGTTACAACCCAGTTATCGCAGTTGGTTTCATGTACAGCACTGCTGTTGGAACAGTTGCTGCTGAATTCCCAGACACAACATTTGCAATCGTTGACTCAGTAGTCGAAGGTGCAAACGTAGGTAGCTTGGTATTCGCTGCTGAACAAGGTTCATACCTAACAGGTGTAATCGCTGCAACAGCAAGCAAGTCAGGCAAGATTGGCTTCATCGGTGGTATGGAAATTCCACTAATCAAGGCATTCGAAGCTGGCTACATCCAGGGTGCTAAGTCTGTTAACCCAGACATCGAAGTACTTTCTGAATACATGGGACCTGCTGGTGACAACACTGCATGGAACGTTCCAGACAAGGCAAAGACTGCAACTGCAGCAATGATCGACAAGGGTGTTGACATCGCTTACGCAGCTGCTGGTGGTTCAGGTCTTGGTATGTTCCAAGCAATCCAAGCTGCTGGTGGACCTGAAAAGGGTCTATGGGCAATTGGTGTTGACTCAGATCAGTACACCGTTCCATCGCTAGCTGATGTTAAGGATGTAATCCTTACTTCAATGCTTAAGCGTGTTGACGTAGCAGTATTCAGCGTGATCAAGGGCGTAGTTGATGGAGCACCACTAGTTGGCGTTCAGAACTTCGACCTAACTCGCGATGGCGTTGGCTACGCAGTATCTAACCCAGCTGTTAATGATTTCAAGGCTGCTGCTGATGCAGCCGCTGCAAAGATCAAGAGCGGTGAAGTTACGGTTGCTGCTGAGTAATCAGTAAAAACCAATTAGTTGGCTCGGGTGGATTTATCCACCCGAGCCACACTTTTTCTCCCAGATAGTCGTAAGTTGGGACTAGCAAAAACCAAAAGAAAGTGGCGCTAAAGGCTATGTCAGATGCTCAAAATGCCGTTGAGTTAGTTGGAATCTGGAAACGGTTCCCCGGCGTTATCGCAAATAGCAATGTCAATCTCAAAGTTGCCAAGGGCACAGTGCATGCAATCGTTGGTGAAAACGGTGCCGGTAAATCAACATTGATGAAAATTCTCTACGGCATGCAAAAAGCCGACGAAGGTCAAATTCTGGTTAGCGGCAAAGCGCACGTGTTTGATTCACCATCTGATGCGATCGATGTTGGTATCGGCATGGTCCACCAACACTTCATGCTGGCTGACAATTTAACAGTTTTAGAAAACATTATTTTGGGCAGCGAAATGAAAAAGGGTTTGCGCCTTGATGTTTCTGGTGCAAAGAAAAAGATTTCTGAAATCGCAAAACAGTATGGGCTTGAACTTCCACTAGATGAATACGTTTCAGAATTTGGTGTTGGTGACCGACAACGTATTGAAATTATTAAAGTGCTGTATCGCGGCGCAAATGTTTTAATTCTGGACGAACCAACTGCCGTTCTTGTTCCGCATGAAGTCGATGAATTATTCAAAGCACTTAATGACTTAAAATCTGAAGGCATCACAATTATTTTCATCAGCCACAAACTTGATGAAGTACTAACTATCGCCGATGAAATTACAGTAATCCGTGCTGGATCAACGGTTGGCACAGTAAATCCAAAAACACAAAAAGTAACGGCTGAAGATTTAGCCGAAATGATGGTTGGCAGTGAATTGCCAACACCCGCAACTTCAGAAAGTACTGTTACAGACAAAGTTGTTTTAGATGTTAAAGATTTAACTGTTACAGCTCACGGTGGAAAAGAAATTATTAACCACGTGAACTTCAAAATTCATGCTGGTGAAATTCTTGGTATTGCTGGGGTTGAAGGTAATGGCCAAGCAGAACTACTTGATGCACTGCTAGGTATTGAAAAATCAACCGGCACCGTGAAATTCCTGGATCAAGACATCTCTGATTGGTCTACGCGTAAGCGTCGTGAAAACGGAATCGCTTACATCCCTGAAGATCGCCAGCGCCAAGCGTTATTACTTGACGCCCCGCTTTGGGAAAATCGCATGCTTGGCCATCAAACCTTGCCACCAAACTCAAAAGGTTTTTGGTTAACCCCGCGCGCGGCCAAAGCAGATACGACGCGAATTGTCTCTGAATATGACGTGCGCACACCAAGTATTGATGTTTACGCCAGTGCACTTTCTGGTGGTAACCAACAAAAACTAATTGTTGGTCGCGAGATGTCCGGTGAACCAAAACTATTAATTGCCGCTCACCCAACACGTGGTGTTGACGTGGGAGCGCAAGCAGCAATTTGGGACCACCTTCGCGCAGCACGTGCAGCAGGTCTTGCCGTTCTATTGATTAGTGCTGACCTGGATGAACTAATTGGGTTAAGTGATTCATTGAAGGTGATTTTGCGCGGAAAGTTTGTCGCAGATGCTGATCCGGCAACTGTGACACCGAAACAACTTGGAAATGCAATGACTGGTGCAGGAGCTGCTGCGTAATGAAACTTCGTAAATTAGTTGATGTTCTAGCTGCTCCACTTTTAGCAATTGTGTTTTCGCTAATTGTCACAGGCGTTATTTTGGCTTCTTTTGGTGCAAACATTTTTGAAGTCTTTAGTCGAATGTTTGATTACGGAACTTCAACTCGTTCATTGACCTTAATCACAAACACCGCAACCACTTATTACTTAAGCGCTGTCGCTGTTGCAATTGGTTTTAAAATGAACATTTTTAATATTGGTGTTAATGGCCAATATCGTTTGGCAGCAATGACTGCCGCCGCAGTTGCCGGTTGGATAGCAATGCCTGGTCCACTTTCAGCTGTTGCTGCGATTTTGGTTGCAATGTTTGTTGGTGCACTTTGGGCTGGTGTTGCTGCTTGGTTAAAAGTTGTTCGCGGAATTAGTGAAGTTATTTCAACGATCATGCTTAACTACCTTGCAATTGGTGTGATTAGTTACGTAATAGTTCAGACTGGAATTGGTACTGAAGTAAAACTAAATGTTCGTGGAACACCCAAAATTCAAGAAGGTGCACGTCTTGCTGGCTATGCACTAATCGATCCAAAAGTTAAGGTTTACGGTTTCTTCTTTATTGCAATTGCTGTTGGCATTATTTATTGGGTTGTTTTAAATCGAACCCGATTTGGTTATGACCTTCGCGCAAGTGGACTTTCACCATCTGCGGCCACTGCAAGCGGTGTTAACAGTAAGCGCATGGTTATTTATTCAATGCTTGCTTCTGGTGCGATTGCTGGCTTAGTAGGGTTACCGGACTTACTTGGTAAAGAGTTTTCTTACACGCTCAACTTCCCAGCCAACTACGGTTTCACTGGAATAGCAGTTGCATTGCTTGGTCGAAATAATCCAATCGGTATTGCATTTGGTGCATTGCTTTGGGCGTTCTTAGATATCTCAAGTCAGATTCTTGACTTAGAAGGTGTGCCAAGAGAAATCGTGACAATTATGCAAGGTGTGATCGTACTTTCAGTAGTGGTTGCATACGAATTAGTTCGTCGCAATCGAGTTCGCACTCAACAGCAAAATGTTGGCAAAGCTTTGGCCTCTACATCAACTAATGAAGGGAGCAAGTAATGGCTCGCATTTCTTTACCGCAGGCAAAGTTTGTTCGCATTAGTTTGTTGTTACTTGCAGGTATCACTGCACTTTCACTAGCTCGAACTTTTGCTGACACTGCTGACTTAAGCAGCACTGGAACTATTGGTGCTGCAGTTGGTTTAGCAGTGCCTATTGGTTTAGCTGGGCTTGGTGGTATTTGGTCTGAAAGATCAGGTATTGCCAACATCGGTCTTGAAGGCATGATGATCCTGGGAACTTTCGGTGCTGGTTGGGCTGGATGGCAATGGGGTCCATGGGCTGGCGTCGCAGCTGCAGTTATTTATGGCGCACTTGGTGCTTTCATTTTTGCCGTTGTGACAGTTTCATTTGGTGTTGATCAAATCATCGCTGGTACTGCAATTAACATTCTTGGTTTTGGCATCACTCAATTCTTGGCAAAACTTGCATTTGAAAATGCTCCTGGCGGTGGTCAAACACAATCGCCACCAGTTTCGGCACTTCCTTCGATCACAATTTCAGCGATTTCAGATCCACTTTCAAATCTGCAAAAGCAAGGAATTTTCATCATTAGTGATGCAGCTGGATTGCTTTCTGGATTCTTTTTCCAGGTTTCGATAATTACGTTGCTTGCAATTGCAATGTTCGTACTCACTGCATTTATTCTTTGGCGAACTTCATTTGGTCTTCGTATGCGAAGCGCTGGAGAAAATCCATGGGCAGCTGAATCACTTGGTGTGAACGTTTATAAGTACAAATACATTGCAGTGACTACTTCGGGTGCACTTGCTGGTTTAGCTGGTGCATACCTAGCAATTGTTGGTACCAACGTATATCGCGAAGGACAAACTGCAGGTCGTGGTTATATCGGTCTAGCGACAATGATTTTCGGTAACTGGAGACCAGGTGGTACTGCCGCCGGTGCTTCTATTTTTGGATACATCGATGCATTGCAACTACGTTCGAAATCAAATATTTCTGGTTTGGCATTACTTGGCGCAATTATTTTGATTGCAATTGCAATCATGATGTTGCTTCGTGGCATGCGTGGAACCGGTGCCGCACTTGGTTTACTTGGCGCCGCATTATTAAGTGCATTCTTATTAACTACAAAGTTGCCAACTGAAGTTGCACTTGTTGCACCATATGTAACAACACTTCTAGTACTAGCTACTGCATCTCAGAGTTTGAGGCCACCTGCAGCTGATGGTGTGATTTATCGCCGTGGCGAGGCACACTAATGAATATTGATTGGGATGCATTGCGTGAACATGCGCGCACTGCAATGAAGCAGGCTTATGCGCCCTATTCAGATTTCCCAGTCGGTGTTGCTGCGCTAGTTGATGATGGACGAATCGTCACTGGTTGCAATGTTGAGAATGCATCTTACGGAATTGGGCTTTGCGCTGAATGCGGATTAGTCTCTAATTTAATTCTTAGTGGCGGCGGAAAACTTGTTGCGGTTGCTTGCGTTGATCGAAATGGCATGGCGCTGATGCCATGTGGTCGTTGTCGCCAATTGTTATGGGAACATGGCGGAGCAAACTGTTTATTAGATTCAGTTTCTGGCATTAAACCAATGAGTGAAATCTTGCCTGATGCGTTTGGGCCAGATGATTTAATTACTCGCAAATAAAACGCCAGTAACCAACTTTCATTTTGCGTGGCAAGATGGGGGTAATGAACAGTTCAAAGCCTGAACCATTTGCCGCACCTGAAGTTATTGCGGTTAAACGCGATCGTGGCGAATTAAGCGATGCTCAAATCGATTGGTTTGTTGATGCTTACGTTCGAAATGTAATTGCTGAAGAACAAATGTCTTCGATGGCAATGGCAATTTTGTTGAACGGAATGACTCGTCGCGAGATTGTTCGCTGGACGCAAGGCTATATAAATTCTGGCGAAACTATGGACTGGTCCAAACTTTCCAGGCCAACTGCAGATAAACATTCAACTGGCGGTGTTGGTGACAAAATAACTTTGCCGCTTGCCCCACTTGTTGCAGCCTGCGGTGTTAGCGTTCCGCAACTTTCTGGACGGGGACTTGGCCATACTGGCGGAACTTTAGACAAACTTGAATCAATCAAAGGCTGGAAGGCCAAATTAACTAACCAAGAAATGTTTGACGTGCTGAATCAAACGGGAGCTGTTATTTGCGCAGCAAGTGAAACTCTCGCGCCAGCTGACAGACGTATTTATGCACTTAGAGATGTGACTGGAACTGTTGAATCAATTCCATTAATTTCTGCATCAATTATGAGCAAGAAGATCGCCGAAGGAACCAGCGCGCTAGTACTTGATGTGAAAGTTGGCTCTGGGGCTTTTATGAAAACGATTGACCAGGCACGTGAACTTGCAACCACAATGGTTGCCATTGGAAACGATGCTGGTGTTAAAACTCGAGCCTTGTTAACTGCAATGGATGTTCCACTTGGTCGCACAGCTGGTAACGCACTTGAAGTTGCTGAAGCGATTGAAGTTTTAAGTGGCGGCGGACCAAGCGATGTAGTTGAATTAACGGTTTTGCTTGCCCGAGAAATGCTTGAAGCATCTGGTGCTCCAAATACTAAAGATCCAATTGATGCACTTAAAGATGGTTCTGCCATGGATGTTTGGAAAAAAATGATTAGCGCTCAGGGTGGCAATAATGATGCACCGCTTCCAAAAGCAAGAGAAACACATGAAGTCAAAGCAGACAAAGATGGTTACTTAACCAAACTTGACGCCCTAAGCTTTGGAGTTGCTTCATGGCGACTTGGTGCAGGCCGGGCACGAAAAGAAGATTTGGTCCAAGCAGGTGCTGGAATTACATGGACTGCAGTACCTGGTGATGAAGTCAAAAAAGGACAAACTCTATTTACTCTGCACACAGATGAGCCAGCCAGATTTGAACTTGCATTGCAGTCATTGATGTCTGGATTTGAAATTGGAACTAAAGAACAAGTGAACGATAGATTCCCACTTGTCATTGATCGAATCGTTTAATAACCATAAATAGATAGAGTAAGCAGCATGCCTCAAGTAATTAGTTCACCGACACTTATCCCTGTTCCTGGTGGAAAAACCATCGAAGAATTCATCGGGCATGTAAATAGCGGCGATTCAAAAGTTTCAGTTGCTGTTATGCATGCGCCCGCTGGTTGGAGTGAGCCTGCTCAAACCCCGCAGTTTGATGAATACACAATTGTTTTAAGTGGCGCTCTTGAGATTGAACATGAAGGCGGAACGACCACAGTCAAAGGTGGACAAGCAATTCTTACCCGCGCTGGTGAACGAGTTCGCTATTTAACTAAAGAAGATGCGCATTACGTGGCCATATGTTTGCCAGCTTTTTCACCAGATTTAGTTAACCGAGAAGATGACTAATGCTGACCAACGAAATTATTAAACAAGCTCCAAAGGCTCTTTTGCACGATCATTTAGATGGTGGGCTGCGCGTTAGCACAATTTTGGAACTAGCTAAAGAAAATAGCTACACCAAACTGCCTTTTGACAATGAAAAAGAATTAGCCGATTGGTTTCACACAGCTGTTCAAGGTTCACTTGAAATTTATTTAGAAACTTTTGCTCACACAGTCGGCGTGATGCAAACAGCAGATGCAATCACTCGGGTTGCCCGCGAATGCGTAGAAGATTTAGCAAATGATGGCGTGGTTTACGCCGAAGTTCGATTTGCCCCAGAACTTCACACTTCTAAAGGTTTGTCGTACGAACAAGTAATCGATGCAGTACTTAAAGGTTTCAAAGAAGGCGAATCGATTAGTGCTGCAAATGGTCACAAAATTAAAGTTGGCGCACTATTAACTGCAATGCGCATGGCAGATGTATCACTGAAAATTGCCAAACTCGTGGTGAAGTATCGCCATCAAGGTGTTGTTGGTTTTGACATCGCAGGTAAAGAGAAAGGCTACCCACCAACTGAGCACTTAGATGCATTCCAATATCTGCAACGCGAAAATGCTCACTTCACAATTCACGCTGGTGAAGCTTTTGGTTTAAAAAGTATTTGGGAAGCGATTCAATACTGTGGTACTGAACGTTTGGGTCACGGGGTTCGAATCATTGATGACATAACTGTTAATGCTGATGGCTCGGTAATTCTTGGAGATTTAGCCGCTTATGTGAGGGATCGTCGCATCCCACTAGAACTTTGTCCTAAATCCAATGTTGATACCGGTGCAGCTGAAAGCATTGCCAAACATCCAATTGGATTGCTTCGTAAACTTAATTTTCGTGTGACTTTAAATACTGACAATAGATTGATGTCAGATACTTCAATGTCAAAAGAAATGGGTTGGCTTGCCCAAGCTTTTGACTACACGTTAAAAGATTTTGAATGGCTAACTATCAATAGCCTCAAGAGTTCATTTATTCCATTTGATGAACGCTTAGACATTATTAATAATGTGGTTAAGCCTGGCTATGCCAAACTTCGCGCAGAATACGGGCTTTAGTAATTCCCTGATGCGGTTACGCCATCAAGCACAGCTCTAGTTCCGGATAACCCTAAGCGCGTAGCGCCTGCGGCAATAAGTTCAAGGGCAAATTCTGCAGTTCGAATGCCACCACTTGCCTTTATTCCCAGGCGACCACCAACTGTTGCTTGCATAATTTCGATCGCTCGAATTTCAGCGCCACCTGCTGGGTGAAATCCGGTGGATGTTTTAACAAAGTTGGCGCCCGCAAATTCTGCTGCCATGCATGCGCTTTTGATTTGATCATCATTCAAAGCGGCGGTTTCCAAAATAACTTTTAACAATTTTCCTTTTGTTGCTTTCCGGACCGCTGCAATATCGCTTTGCACATAATCCCAATCACCCATCACGGCTCTGCCGACATCGATCACCATGTCGACTTCATCAGCGCCTTGGGCTACTGAAAGAGCGGCTTCAGCTGCTTTAATTTCACTTTCATGTTTCCCGCTTGGAAAACCACAAACGGTTGCAACGGCAACTCCATTTGTTACATTTGCTCGCGCAGTTTCAACAAAAGTTGGTGATACGCAAACTGAAAATGTTCCAAGTTCACTTGCTTCTTGGCATAACGAAATTACATCAGCTGCAGTAGCTTCTGGTTTCAGTAAAGTGTGGTCAACAAGTTTGGCCAGGGCTGCGCGATCCATTAATTTCCTCCAGTTAAAAGCGGCTGCGCATCACGAGCGATTTCACTTAATTCCTGTGCAGCTAATGCGCGACCAGAATTCAAATTATCTGTGTTTGCAACCACTTCAAGGTAGCATTTAATTTTTGGTTCAGTTCCACTTGGCCTAACTATTACGCGCCCACGTGATATTTCTCTTGACCCAGTTAGATAAAAAATAATTCCATCTGTTGGTGGCAAGCCGCTTTCAGGTTTGGATAAATCAATTACTGAATTAACCACAAGATTTCCAAATTTCTTTGGCGGATTAGTTCGTAAATTTCCCATAACTTTAGGCACTACTGTGATGTCAGTAACTCGCACTGAAACTTGATCGCTTACAAATAATCCATACTCAAGGGCAAGTTCATCGAGCTTTTGCCAAATATTCTTTCCTTGGCTTTTAAGTACTGAAGCCATTTCAACAAACATTGCAGCAGCTGAAATTCCATCTTTATCGCCAACACTTGTTGGATCTATGCAATACCCAAGAGCTTCTTCATATCCAAAAACTAAATTTGGCACGCGACTTACCCATTTGAATCCGGTCAAAGTGTGTTCGTATTTAAATCCATTGTTGCTAGCAATCACTTCAAGCATCATCGATGAAACGATCGAACTTGCCAGAGTTCCGCTTAGTTTTTGGTCTGTAAGTTTTGCTCGCTGGCCAATCCACCAGCCAAGCAGAATACCGACTTGATCGCCTCGAAGCATTTTCCAATCGTTATTTGTGGTTGGCAAAGCAACAGCTAGTCGATCCGCATCTGGATCATTGGCAAGCAATACGTCGGCATTTTCTTTTAAGGCTTGTTCAATCGAAAGATCGAGAGCACCTTTTTCTTCTGGATTTGGAAATGCAACTGTTGGAAAAGCAGGATCGGGATCACGTTGTTCAACTACCGCAATTGGCACGTTCAATTCACATTCAAGAAAAACGTCTTTTAGTGTTTGCCAACCAACGCCATGCATTGCTGTGTAAACAGTTTTAATATTTTTGCGATCATTTGAATTTGTTGGTCCGACATTAATAATTTTTGCTACCGATTCAACATAAGCTGCTTCACAACTTGCCGGAGCAATCTCTACTTCAGTTCCACGTTTAAGAATGCGAACGTCTTTTATTTTTCTGATTTGCGCAGAAATTTCTTGATCAGCAGGTGGAACTATTTGACGTCCATCACCTAAATAAACTTTGTATCCATTATCTTGTGGTGGGTTATGACTTGCTGTGACCATAATTCCCGCGCAAGTTTCTAAATCTCTAATTGCAAAAGCAAGGACTGGAGTTGGAACAACGTGATCGAAAATTACTGGAATAAATCCATTTCCTGCTAAAACTTCAGCTGAATCTTTTGCAAAAACATCGCTGTTATATCGAGCGTCATACCCAATAACAACCTTTTGACCAGAAAGACCTTTTTGCTTCAAGTACTCAACTAAGCCGCCAATTGCCTGAAGTACAGTCACGCGGTTCATCCGATTTGGCCCAGGTCCTAATGCACCACGCAATCCGGCAGTTCCGAATTCAAGCGGCGCACGAAACGAATCTTGTAATTCAATAAGTGCAGCGCCATCGCCATTCTTAGCAGCATCAACTAATTGCGATAATTTCCCGCGGGTTACTGAATCTGGATCTTGTTCAAGCCAGTTGTCTATTTGTACTAATAGTTCAGTATTTATCTGCACTAATTAAGCCTACGCCTAATAAAAATAATCAGAGTAAAATTACTAAATGCAGCCCGCACTGATAGTTGAAACTGCACCTTTGGTGCTCGATGTTGGCGTCGTGCTTTTGGTAGCTGCAACTCTTGGTCTATTTGCACGCAAACTCGGTTTCCCAGCAATCATTGGCTATCTAGTTACTGGTTTACTCGTCTCACCTTTCACGCCTGGTTATGTAGCTGGATCTGAACAACTTGCTGTACTAGCTGACATAGGCGTAGTGCTTTTGTTGTTTGAAGTTGGCATTGAAATCGATTTGCGCAGATTGCGAGCTGAACAACGTGCCTTGTTCTGGGCAGCACCTATTCAAGTGCTAACTGGCATTGCCATTGGTACTCCTGTATTTATGGCACTTGGTGTTCCAATGTATGGAGCAATTTTGCTTGCTCTTGGTATCGCAATGTCATCAAGTGTTGTGATCGTGAACATCACTCGAAGCAGACGCCGCACAACAAATCCACAAACAGAAACCGCACTGCTCGGTTGGAGTGTTATGCAGGATATGACTGGTGTCGGTATCGCAGCAGTCATCTTGACAATTGTTGGTGTTGGTGAAAGACCGTTAGCCGTTGCTCTGTTTGGGCTTGTTGGTTTTGCCGTACTTTCTTATATTTCTTCGTTCTTACTTCCAAAATTACTTCGAGTAGTTAAGTGGGAGCATGATCTTTTCTTAATTTATTCAGTGTCAGTTGGTTTAGTTCTTGCATCAATTGGAACAGTTTTATTTGGTATCCCGATGGCACTTGCAGCATTCGTTGCCGGCTTGGCACTAAACCAAGGCCGGGAAACCGATGAAGTTCGTAGGGTTCTTTTACCATTCCGAGATTTATTTGCAGTTTTATTCTTTGTAGTAATTGGAAGTTTAATTTCGCCACAGAACATTCAAGATGCATTGCCTTTTGCAGCAATTGTGTTTGCACTATTAATTTTGGCTAAAACTGCGCCAGCATACTTAATAACAAAGTTAAGTAGCGTTGATGCGCGTCCAGCTCAGCTTGCAGTTGGGCTAAGTCAGATTGGTGAGTTTTCATTCGTACTAGGAAGCGCCGCGCTCGCTGAAAATTTAATTACTCAAACTCAGTTCACAGCTGTTTTATTAATTGTGGTTCTTTCCATTGTGCTTTCAACCTTGGTTGTGCGCATGTTTAAACCAAGTCAACACTAAATTTTTCTCGGTGCCGCCAAGGCCACGCTTTACCTTTTTCATGTTCACGTTTTATGTCTCGAATAAACCAAGCCACAAAGACTGATGTGATTGCAGCCCAGAAACACCAAAGCGAAGGTAGTTTGTGGTTTTCCCAGATTCCAAGCGATAGAACAACAATCAGGTTTAATATGCCCCAGTTAAAAAGATGTCGCTGTCCTGAAACTAACATCGCGCCGATAGTTGCAATCATGTAAAAAGTTCCAGCAAGCGCTGAAGTTCCACCAACGTGGTAATCGACATACAAATTACAGGCTTCAACTGTTGTGATTCGTTCGTTCATGCTGATTAATGAGTCAACACCGGAAAGAATTCCACTAAAAATAATGATTGCTAATAAATTTCTTCGCCAACCTTTTGGTTCAAGTAAATAAGTTGCGATTGGTACAAATATTGGTAAGAGTGAAAAAGCGATAAATAAATAGATCCAAGCAGCCGCATCGGCGATGTTAGTTGAAACTTTTCCTTGAGCGCCCCACCAAACAAATGCATCAGAAAAAGTGTGAACTGCAAATATTGTTGGAAGAAGTGCTATTGGAAGCGAACGTAAATTCTGATTGTGTCTAAGTGCATCAACTGCAACGATTGTTATTGCACTTGCTGCAACTAAATCAACTTCGGGCGAAAGACACATAGTTCATCCTTGCAGTTAGGCTCCAAATGCCCAAGTAAACTTGTGTTTATCAACTTTTATCAATGTTTGGAGTGCTGGCAATGGGTCTTTTAGACAATCTCGAACAGCGCTTAGATCGCATTGTTAATGGTTCGTTTTCAAAAGCTTTTAAGTCTGAAGTTCAACCAGTAGAAATTGGCGCAGCTCTTCAGCAAGAAATCGATACTCGGGCCAGCGATGTAAATGGACAGTTGGTTGTTCCAAATATTTTTGTGATTGAACTTAGCTCAACTGACCATCAAAGACTTTCACCTTACTTTGACACTTTGATTGCTGAGTTAACCCAACTAGCGAATAGTTACGTAGCCGAACAGCGTTACCGAATTTTGCATCGAGTAAATGTTTCCTTTGGTCAAGATTCATCATTTGAAACTGGTGTTTTCCGAATAAAAAGTGAAACTGGTGAATCCACATACCAACCACCTGCCGCTGCAGCGCGCAGCGAAGCGCCAGCTCAGCAGATTCCGGTTGCAGCAATGACCGCAACAGTGACCCCAATGCTCACTGATATTTCAGGCCGTGAATTTCGGCTAACTAAATCAATAACCAACATAGGCCGCGGCACAGATGCTGACATCCAAATTCCAGATTCCGGGGCAAGTCGTTTACATTGCGCTATCGTTCTGGGTTCCCAGGTGATTGTGCGCGATTTGGGTTCCACAAACGGCACAAGCGTTGATGGACAAAAAATAACTGAAGCAGCGTTACGCGATGGTTCAATAATCAAAATCGGTAACACTACTTTGACTTACAAGAGTCGGTAAATCGTGTCTGAGTTATTAGTAAGCATTCTTCGTATTGGATTTTTGGTAGTACTTTGGTGGTTTGTTATTTCTGTTGTTGGTGTTTTGCGCAGAGATTTACAAGCACCACGTGATGCAAAACCACTAACTCCAGCTCGCACACCAAGTCCACGTGCAAATCTGCGTACACGCAAAACTGCAAGCAAATTGATCATCACTGAAGGTGTACTTGAGGGAACAGAAATTCCCCTGGGTACTTCACAGATAACGATTGGTCGTGCGCCAGATTCAACAATCGTTCTTGATGATGACTTTGTTAGTACAAATCACGCAAGACTGATTCCTCAGGACAAAAACTGGATTATTGAAGATTTAAATTCAACAAATGGAACTTGGATTGAACGCGATCGGGTGATTAAACCAACCGTGCTTCAGCCGCGCACAACTTTGCGTATCGGCCGAACGAGTATGGAACTTCGTTCATGACAAATCTCGCTTTGCGTTTTGCTGGGCGTTCTGAAATTGGTCTTGTTCGCCGAAATAATGAAGACAGCGGATATGTCGGCAATGATTTAGCGGTTGTTGCAGATGGCATGGGAGGCCACGAGGCTGGCGAATTAGCAAGCGCTGCAACAGTCGCAAGTGTTGTTAATGCAGCGAAGTTAGCGACTGAAGCTGACGAAGTTTTAACACATTTAGCTGATGCAGTTATTACTGCTGGTGAATACATCGCTGATGTTGTCGCAAGTAATCGTGAATTAACTGGCATGGGAACGACCATGACTGCAGTTGCTGTGCGAGGTGATCGTTTAGCCGTTGCTCACGTTGGTGATTCTCGGGCTTACTTATTACGCGATGGTGATTTTCAACAAATCACTAAAGACCACACGTTTGTTCAAACTTTGGTCGATGCCGGTGAGATAACTAAAGCTGAAGCTGCAGTTCATCCACGTCGAAATTTAATGATGCGTGCAATTGATGGGATTCATGCAGTCGATGTTGATCTTTCTGTTCGTGAAGCAAAAATTGGTGATCGCTTACTTCTTTGTTCTGACGGCCTATGTGGTGTTGTTGCTGAAGAAGAAATTCGAATCGCACTTAGCGCACCAGATTTAACCAGTGCAGTTACTGAATTAATTGATAGTGCTCTGGCTGCGGGTGCGCCAGATAACGTAACCGTTGTTGTTGCCGACGTGATTGAAAGTTCTCTTGAAGTTGATCCCGTGGTAATTGGAGCAGCTAGTGATAGTTACAACCAAGATCGTCTTCCAACAGTTGAATTTCCTGAAGAACAAATTGAAGAAACCGATCCAACGAAAATCTTTTACACAGTTCAAAAACGTAACTGGCTTCCACCAATTTTAATTACACTGACTGCAATAGCTACTGGAATTGCTGGTGGCTTATTTTGGCTTTCAAACCAATGGTTTGTTGGTGAATTTAATCAAAGTGGTCAGATAGCAGCATTCCAAGGAATTCCAACTGCTGGCTTGTACCGAGTAACTGAAGTTTCTGATTTAAAAATTGATGAACTTCCAAACTTTGAACGTGCTCAAGTTGATGAAACGATTGATGCCACAACTCGCAGCGAAGCACTAGAAATTTTAAAAGGACTTGAAGATGTAGTGCGCAACTGCAAACTCAATCCAACAACTCTTGGTTGCCCGGGGTAATTGTTGTGGCACAGAGTCAACGGCGTTATCGCGTTTCAACTAGGCGTTCAGCAGAACTTGTATTGCTGATTGCAGCTTGGTTGATTGGAGTCTTTGCCTGGATTTTGGTTGATGCTTCAACCGGTGCTGGCGCTTTTGCTGGATGGACCACACTCCTAAGTTCTGGAGTTTTGCTTTTAATCGCACACACTGTTGTGAGAACCCAGGCGCCGTATGCTGATCCAATTTTGCTTCCTGTAGCTGCGCTACTAAACATGCTTGGCCTTGCGATGATTCATCGTTTGGACGTCGCAGGTGAACAGCGTGCACTTGCAAATGGAAGCCCTAAACCAACACCGGATGTTTATGCGCAAATTACTTGGATGGCACTTGGTCTTGTGCTGTTCATGTTTACGCTTACCTTGCTTCGCGATCACCGCCGATTGCAGAGAAGAACTTTTATTTTTGGTGTGGTGGGCATCGTTTTACTTTTCTTGCCAGTGCTCCCAGTTATCGGAACTGAAATTAATGGTGCCAAACTTTGGATTCAACTTGGAACTTTATCCTTCCAACCTGGTGAAATAGCAAAAATAACTTTGGCTATTTTCTTTGCTGGATACTTAGTTGCACATCGACACACACTTGCACTGGTTCAAAATCGAATTGGAAATTTTGCGTTACCCAGGCCAAAAGATGTTGGGCCACTTGTTTTAATTTGGATTTTGGCACTTCTCGTATTAATCGGTGAACGTGATCTTGGTACTTCCCTATTAATTTTTGGTTTATTTATTGTTCTGCTTTATGTTGCAACTGGCCGTCGCGCTTGGGTTGCAATTGCAACACTTTTATTAGCACTTGGTGGCGGATTAGCTTATTTAGCTTTTGGTCACGTGAGAATCAGGTTCGATGTTTGGTTGGATCCATTTGCTGAGGCTTCTGGGCGTGGATTCCAAATTGTTCAATCGCTTTATGGATTAGCTAACGGTGGAATTTTTGGAACTGGATGGGGCCTTGGCTACCCGCAGTTAGTACCTTTCGCTAAAACTGATTTCATTGCCTCTGCTCTTGGTGAGGAACTTGGTCTAACTGGGTTAATTGCAATTTTCATTCTGTATGCGATCATCGTTGAACGTGGCGCGCGCGCGGCTGTTGCTACCCGCGATCCATTTGGAAACTTACTTGCAATTGGTTTATCAACAGTTATTGGCTTGCAAGCATTCATTGTTATTGGAGGAGTCACTCGATTAATACCTTTAACCGGGTTAACAACGCCATTTCTTTCTTATGGTGGTTCTTCGCTAATTTCCAACTACATATTGATTGCAATCTTGGTTCGTATTTCAAATGCTGCCAGAGCTCCTGAAATTGAAGAACCCAAAGTGGTGAACGCATGATTCGCCAAATTAACCGTGTAACTACAGTGCTGATTCTTTTGGTTATTGCCCTGATGTTAAACGTGACTTTCTTGCAGTTCTTTGAGGCCAAGAAGCTAAGGAATCAAGCGGGAAATCAACGAATGCTACTTACTGAATACTCACGGCAACGCGGTGAAATTTTAGTTAATTCTGATCCGATTGCTTATTCGCAAAAAACCAATGACGAACTTCAATACTTAAGAACTTATAAAGATGGTCAAACTTACGCCAGTGTCACAGGTTTTTACTCTCTGGTTTACGGGGCAACAGGCATTGAATTAAAAGAAAATGATATTTTGGCAGGCAATGACAGTCGATTCTTTGTTGATCGACTTCAGCAAATGCTTGCTAATCGCAAACCACAAGGAGGCGCGATTCGTCTTTCAATAAATGATGCTGCCCAAAAAGCTGCAATCAAAGGTTTGAATGGACGAACTGGTGCAGTTGTCGCAATTGATCCGTCAACTGGTGCAATCCTGGCTTTAGTTAGCTCACCATCATTTGATCCGAATTTATTATCAAGTCATAACTCAGCAGCAATCACAGCTGAATACGAAAGATTGATGGCCGATACAGCACAGCCATTACTAAACCGTCCGCTTGCCATGACTTTGCCACCGGGAAGTGTTTTTAAATTAGTAACTGCTGCAGCTGCCTTGGAATCAGGAAAATATAACGCTGAATCGCTAATTGATGGACCAAAAGAAATTCAACTGCCACAATCGGAAAATGTTTTAGGTAACTGGAATGACAAAGCTTGTGGAACAAATAATCAAACGACTCTAGCTAATGCGCTAGCAATATCTTGTAATACAGCGTTTGCAAATTTAGGCATGGAACTTGGTGCTGATGCAATTGCTGAACAAGCAAAGAAATTTGGGTTCGAAACATCTTTTGAAGTTCCACTTATCGCAGCTGCAAGTCGTTTTCCTTCATCACTAGATCAAGCTCAAACTGCAATGAGCGCCATAGGTCAATTTGATGTTCGCGCAACTGCTCTGCAGATGGCAATGGTTACCGCAACAATCGCAAACGATGGCGTTTTGATGAAACCTTACTTAGTTGAACAAGTTCTAGGTGCAGACCTATCTGTATTAGAAGATGCATCGCCTGCTGCAATTAGTCGCGCGATGAAACCTGAAAATGCCAAGATTCTTCGCGACATGATGGTCGGCGTTGTTGCTAATGGAACTGGATCGAATGCTCAGATTTCTGGTGTCAGTGTTGGTGGCAAGACTGGCACAGCTGAGAACACACCTGGTCAATCAGCACATGCTTGGTTTGTTGGAATGGCGCCAAGTGAAGGGGCCAAAGTTGCGGTCGCAGTCGTTTTACAAAACGGTGGCGGCGCTCGTGAAGTTAGTGGAAATGCACTTGCAGCCCCAATTGCGCAGAGTGTTATGCGCGCAGTGTTGGGTCGGTAGTCTTAATGGGTAATAAGGAGAATATGTGAGCCCGATTAGCCGTTTAGGTGATCGCTACGAAATTGGCCAAATTATTGGCCGCGGTGGCATGGCTGAAGTGCATGAAGGCATGGATACCAGACTTAATCGTCGGGTTGCCATCAAAGTTTTACGTGCCGACTTAGCTCGGGATCCAAATTTCCAAGAACGTTTCCGCAGAGAAGCACAATCAGCAGCTGGACTTAACCACGCAAACATTGTCTCTATTTATGACACTGGCGAAGAAAGTTTCACCGAAGGCTTCACTCAAACCAGCGTTCCCTACATTGTCATGGAATTTGTTGACGGCGTTACGTTACGCGAAATGCTACAAAATGGTCCGCGAATTCTTCCAGAACGTGGACTTGAAATTGTTTCTGGTTTATTAGCCGCTCTGGATTACGCTCACCGTCACGGAATCGTGCATCGCGATATCAAGCCAGCAAATGTCATGATTAATACTCATGGCGATGCCAAGGTGATGGATTTTGGTATTGCAAGAGCGATAAGTGACTCAGCAACTTCAGTTACGGCAACAAGTGCCGTTATGGGAACTGCTCAGTACTTATCACCCGAACAAGCACGTGGTGAAATTGCAGATGCTAGAAGTGATATCTATGCCGCTGGATGTGTGCTTTATGAATTACTAACGGGTAGTACTCCATTTACTGGTGACTCGCCTGTTTCAATTGCTTACCAACATGTGAATTCTCAAGTTATTCCACCATCGAATTTAGATCCAACAATTCCACCAAGTCTTGATGCGATCGTGCTTCATGCGCTTGCTAAGAACCCTGCCAGCCGTTATCAAAGTGCTGCTGAAATGCGCGCTGATGTTGAAAGTGCAATTTCTGGCTTGCCAGTTAGCGCTTCTACTGACACTCAAGTTTTAGTTCAGACAGCAGCCACAACTGCGATTCCAGTCGTTGAAGATCAAAGCAATTTCGATGCCGTACAACCAGTTCAGGTTCGAGGAAAATCAAAGAAACTTAAGTGGGCAGGAGCAACAGCAGGTTTCGCTGCTGCTATTGCTTCAGTATTTTTCCTTGCTAGCACTTTGTTTGGTGGTGGCGGTGGTGGAAACGCTACAGTTCCAGACTTAACTGGAAAAACTGCAGCTGAAGCTCAATTGGCTTTAACAAGCGTTGGTTTAGTGCTTGGAACTGAGACACCAACACCTGATGACAAAGCAATGAAGGGAACCATCATCGGTCAAGATCCGATTGCTGGTGAATCGCTGCAAAAAGGTCAAGCCGTAAATGTAAAAGTTTCAAATGGTCGCGGCGCGACTACCATTCCTGATCTTGTTGGATTGGCATCAACAACTGATGCCAGAACTGCGCTTGAAGGTGCTGGCTTGGCACTGGGCAAGATCACACCACAAGATAGTGACAAGCCAGAAGGTTCAGTACTTGCCCAATCACCACTTGCTGGCAACTTAGTTGAAGCTGGAACTCGCGTCGACATCACTATTTCAAGCGGAAAGATCGCTATTCCAAACGTGCTAGGTAAAGACAAGACCACTGCTTACAGTTTGTTACTTGCTGCTGGATTCAACGTTCAATTTATTGATGAGCCACGTGGAGATATTGGTGCTGGAATTGTTTTAGCTCAATCACCACTACCTGGTGAAGTTGCGCTAAAGGGTGCAACAATTTTGCTGAATGTTTCAGTTGCTCCGGCGCCAACCCCAACGCCTTCCCCAACTGCAACCACACCGTAATCGGAATCTAAATGACTCGAATTCTTGTTGTTGATAATTACGACAGCTTCGTTTACAACATCGTTCAATATTTGTCGCAGCTTGGCGCCAAAGTTGATGTTAAAAGAAATGATGAAGTAACTATCGATGAAGCTCGAAGTTATGACGGTATCTTGTTATCGCCTGGTCCGGGAACACCATCTGATGCTGGCGTTTGTATCGACATTGTTAAAGAAATAGGTGGCCAAGTTCCAATCTTTGGAGTTTGTCTTGGACATCAAGCAATTGCCGAAGCTTTTGGTGCAACTGTTTCACGCGCGCCAGAGTTATTGCATGGAAAGACTTCTGAAGTTTTTCACGACGGGCTTGGCGTATTAGCTGCGGTTAAATCACCTTTCACTGCAACGCGTTATCACTCATTAGCCGTTGAGCGAGACACAGTTCCAACTGAACTTGAAGTTACCGGCGAAACTGAATCAGGTGTGGTGATGGGACTTCGCCATCGCGAAAAAGATATTGAAGGCGTGCAATTCCACCCGGAATCAGTATTGACTGAAGGTGGTCATCAAATGCTTGCTGAATGGCTAGTTCGCTGTGGCGATCTAGAAGCCCGCAATCTTGCAGTTGGTCTTGCACCAGTAATAAAAAAATCTAATTAACTGAACCTTGCCATGCTGGCAAAGTAGTTTCGCTCAAAACATTTGTCTTCCAACCTAGGTTAACTTTTTGAACATATTGCCTGTATGCCTTAACACCAGGTTCAGAATCTAATGCAAGTTGTAATTGTCCGGTATCACCGATTGCAGTAATTTTAAATGGCGGGCTATAAACGCGACCTTGTAGTAACAAAGTATTACCAACACAGCGAATCGCTGAAGTTGAAATAATTCGCTGATCCATCACGCTTATTGCAGTTGCGCCACCACGCCAAAATGCATTGACCACTGCTTGCACATCTTGTTGGTGAACAACTAAATCGTTTGCCTCAAAACCTTCGGGTATTCCTGAACCTGGAATGCGCGGGGCATCATCTAATAAAACTTGAAGAGCTGGCCCCGTAACTTCGGTTAAGCCAGCCTGTTTTTCTAAATTTGAAATTTGGCTATTAAGTTCGGGATCAGTTTTTGCTGAAGTTAAATCGGTAACTTCTTTTTGAAGTGCGTTTACATCGCGCTCTAAACCAACCATGCCTTTAGCGCGGTTGATAATTAGCCCGCGTAGATCCTCAAGGCCTGCGGTTCGGATATTGGTACCGGCTGCGGTTTGCTGACTAGACACAAAGAGCAACCCAGCCGCAGCTGCAATTAATGCAGTAACTGCATGCCTAACTCGACGCTCATCTATTTTCATAATGGACTTATCCACAACCTTATCCACGGCTGGGGAGAAATTACACCCGTGTAATTAAAGTGTGTTTCTAATCCCTTAACGCCAACGGGTGGAAAGGGCGAATCCAATTCCGATAAAACCAAAGCCGATTAGCACGTTAACTAGATTGCTTAGGTCTTTCATTACTGGCACTTGGCTACCAACTAGGTAAAAAATTACGATCCAAATTAAACCCAGAACAAACATGGTCACCATAGTTGGCACAAGCCAAGCTGGGCTGCCGATCTTCACTGGATTAACAGGTCCAGTTGTTGGTGGCACATAAGCCGGTTTAAGTGATTTACGCTTTTTAGAAATTGGCATAACTTAACCTTACTATTGCCCGATCAATGCATTTAGCACTTGTTGATTTCTTACAAAGACCAAAGCAAGCAGTATCACGGCAATTGCAACCATTCCAGTCAATCGCATTTGTCGACGGCCATGAGTTTGCAAGTAGGCCGTTGCGGCCCCGACAATTGCGCCACCTAGATGTGCGCGCCAATCGATTCCGGCACTTGCGAAACCAATCACTACGTTTAGAACTAACAAAGTCATTAGTTGTGAAACGTCTGCGCGAAGTTCGCGGCCAATCACAATCGTTGCGGTCATTAATCCAAAGATCGCACCGGATGCACCAACTGAAACTGTTGCTATATCTGAAAAATAATATGAAACTACATTTCCACCAATTGCAGAAAACAAATAAATTACTGCAAATTGAGCGTGACCAAGGAGTCGCTCAAGTTGTGGTCCGAGCCAATAGAGCGCGTACATATTAAATGCCAAGTGCAATATCCCACCGTGCAAGAATGCCGCGCTAACTAATCGCCACCACTGACCACTTGCAATTGCTTCAGGCACCATGCCAAATTGCACAGCCATGTAGCTAACGCCACCATTAAGAAGTGTGTAGAAAAGTGCACCAACACAAATTCCAATTATGTATTTTGAAACAACTGGAATTTGGTTGTTGCTAACACCAAAACTTGCTTTGACTTTTGGTGCTTTGTTTTGTCCAACACATTCAACACATTGAAAACCTACCGGTGCACTGACCATACATTCTGGGCAAATGTGTTGACCACAACGTGAACAATTTATATATGTTTCACGGTCAGGGTGCCGGTAGCAAAAACTCATATTTTAAAGAATAATTTCTTAGCTACGAGTAACAGTAGTTTTATTGATAACTACGTCTTCAACTGGACGATCCATCGCGCCTGTTGCCACATTTGCAATCGCATCAACCACATCGCGGCTTTCTTGATCCGCAACTTCACCAAAGATGGTGTGTTTGAAGTTAAGCCAAGTAGTTGGTGCAACAGTGATGAAGAACTGTGAACCGTTTGTGTTTGGTCCAGCATTTGCCATTGCAAGTAAGTAAGGCTTGTCGAAAACTAGTTCTGGATGAGGTTCATCTGCAAACTTGAAACCTGGGCCACCAATACCCTGACCAAGCGGGTCGCCACCTTGAATCATGAAACCAGGAATGATGCGGTGGAAAATTGTGCCATCGTATAGCGGCTTAGTTGTTGCTGCATTAGTACGTGGATCAGTCCACTCTAGAGTTCCTTCGGCTAATCCAAGAATTGTCTTAACAGTTTTAGGTGCATGGTTGTCGAAAATGTTAATTCGAATATCGCCATGGTTTGTGTGAAGTGTGAATAAAGTTGCCATCATTTTCTTTCCGGAGTTGAAATTAATCTTGCTTAAATAATTCTGGGGTCATTCTTGGTTGAATGACCCCAGAATCTAATTTATTTAGTTACTTCTTCTTACCGCGAACATCGACAGTAATTTGAGCAACTACATCTGGATGCAGGCGAACTGCAACACTGTGCTTGCCAGCAAGTTTGATTGGAGAAGAAAGGACAATCTTGCGCTTATCAACTTCAACACTCTTGATTGCATCAGCTATGTCGCCAACAGTTACTGAACCAAACAGACGACCTTCTTCGCCAGCACGTGCATTAAGCACTACTGCTGATGATTCCAAGGCAGCCTTGATTTCAAGTGCATGGTCACGGTCGCGCACAGCACGCTTGTTACGTGCACGCTTGATTTGAGTTACTTGCTTTTCGCCGCCGCGAGTCCAAGCTGTTGCAAGACCCTTTGGCATTAGGAAGTTACGGCCGTAACCATCTTTAACTTCAACTACGTCACCTGCGGCACCTAAGCCATTAACTTCTTGAGTCAAAATAAGTTTCATTTTTCAAATACTCCTTATCGTGCAGTTGAGGTGTAAGGCAGAAGTGCAATTTCACGTGCGTTTTTAACCGCATTTGAAATATCGCGCTGGTGCTGGGTGCAGTTGCCAGTTACTCGACGAGCGCGGATCTTGCCGCGATCAGAAATAAATTTGCGAAGTAGTGCAGTGTCTTTGTAATCGATAGCTGCGCTGTCTTCTTTGCAGAATGCACAAGCCTTTGGCTTGAACTTACGTACTGGTGGCTTTGCCATTGTGGTGCTCTCCTAATTTGAGCCCGGATTACTCCGGAATGGTTTATCTAAAAATAGATTGGTTAAAAGTGATACCTAGAAAGGTGGTTCGTCGTTCGATACTGGTGCGGCCCATGGATCATCAGCAGGTGCGCTTGCGCCACCGCCATTAAATCCACCACCGTCAGTCCGAGTTACTCGAGAAACTTTTGCGGTTGCGTTACGTAATGCTGGACCGACATCGTCAACATCCATTTCAACTACAGTGCGCTTTTCGCCCTCTTTAGTTTCATATGAACGTTGCTTTAGTCGACCAGTAACCAAAACGCGGGTGCCTTTAGTTAAAGACTCAGCTACGTTTTCGGCATACTGACGCCAAACGCTGCAACGCAAGAACAGAGTGTCGCCATCTTTCCATTCATTGGAGTTGCGATCTAAAACACGAGTTGTTGAAGCAACTGTGAAAGAAGCTACGGCTTGTCCATTTGGAGTAAAGCGTAGTTCTGGATCAC
>JBEGOT010000015.1:0-3370 GCA_041181865.1 Actinomycetota bacterium
TATCAAAGTGTCCAATGTTTCCAACAATTGCTTGATGTTTCATTTGAGACATGTGTTCGACGGTGATCACATCTTTGTTCCCAGTAGCTGTAATAAAGATGTCTGCTTGGTTAATTACGTCTTCAATTGGCAGCACTTGGTACCCATCCATTGCAGCCTGAAGTGCACAGATTGGGTCAATTTCAGTGACAATTACTCGAGCACCTTGACCACGCAATGATTCTGCCGAACCTTTGCCGACATCGCCATAACCAGCAACAACTGCTACCTTGCCACCGATAAGTGTGTCTGTAGCGCGGTTGATTCCATCAATCAGACTATGGCGAGTTCCGTATTTATTGTCGAACTTGCTCTTGGTAACTGAGTCATTAACGTTAATTGCTGGGAACTTAAGAATTCCTTCTTTGTGCATTTCGTACAAACGATGAACACCTGTTGTGGTTTCTTCAGTGACACCTTGAATACCAGAACCAACATTGGTCCAACGCTTGGGATCTTCTTTAAGTGACTTTTGTAAAAGACTTAATACAACACCAAACTCTTCTGAGTCAGCTCCTGCAGGATCTGGTACAAATCCAGCTGCTTCATATTCAGCACCCTTGTGAACGAGCATGGTTGCATCGCCACCATCATCTAAAATCATGTTTGGCCCAACATGTCCTGGCCAAAGCAAAGCTTGTTCAGTGCACCACCAGTACTCCTCTAGAGTTTCACCTTTCCAGGCATATACCGGAACGCCTTTTGGTGATGCAACTGTTCCGTTTGGGCCAACTACAACTGCAGCTGCAGCGTGATCTTGAGTTGAGAAAATATTGCAAGATACCCAGCGAACATCTGCACCAAGTTCAACAAGTGTCTCGATAAGCACTGCTGTCTGAATTGTCATGTGTAGTGAACCCATGATTCGGGCACCTTTTAGTGGTTTACTTGCACCGAATTCTGCACGCATTGCCATTAAACCTGGCATTTCATTTTCGGCTAAGCGAATTTCGTTACGTCCAAATTCAGCAAGTGAAAGATCGGCAACTTTGTAATCATTAGGGCTAAGAGCCATTTAAATCTCCTCGTGGAAAGGTTTGAATTTCTTAGCATCACGAGGCTTCGTCAATGCAACTTGTCTAGTTTGCCATACCTAATTTAAGGACTTGCTACCGGACTCAAACTCTTTGGAAATCAGGCTCTAAAAAGACATATTTTGCAGTTGGAACGGATTTACGCAGCAATGCTTCCGCTTCATCTATGCCCCGAACAATCTGTTCAGCCGTTAGTTCAGAACTAACACCAATCTTGGCCGCTACCAAGAGTTCATCTGGCCCCACATGCAAAGTTCTCAAGTGAATCAATGATGTGACGATCGGCGCAGAGTTGAGCGCAAGCGTTACTGATTCAACTTCTTCTGGTAGAGCCGATTCACCTATAAGCATTGAAGCCATTTCGCGAATCAAGACGAATGCAATAACGATTAATAAAATTCCGATCGCAATTGCACCTAAACCATCCCAGCGTCCATCTTCAGTTGTGACCGCAAGGGTTACACCAGTGAGCGCGAACACTAAACCAATTAAGGCACCAAAATCTTCAAGAAGAATTACAGGTAGTTCTGGTTGGCGAGCATCACGAATAAATTTTGACATTGAACGGTTACCACGCGCATGGTTTGCTTCTTTGATAGCAGTTCTAAAACTTAATGATTCTAAAATGATCGCAACAATTAAGACTGCGAATGCCACATTCGCATTTTCTACATGTTCTGGATGAGTCCACTTATGCCAACCTTCATACGCTGAATAAAGTCCGCCAACTAGAAATAGAACGATTGCAACAATAAATCCATAAACGTAGCGAACCCGCCCATACCCAAATTGATATTGTTCATTGGCTTCTCGCTTTGATCGCTTACCGCCAATTAATAAAAGAATTTGATTAAGTGAATCTGCAACCGAGTGAATTGCTTCTGAAAGCATCGATGTAGAGCCAGTAATAAAAAATGCAACAAACTTACTTATTGCAATTCCAGTATTTGCCAGCAAAGCAGCAATTACTGCTTTTGTACCACCTTGGGTACTCATAAATTCACCTTTTTTACTTAAGCCCAGCTTTTAGCTGCATGATTGGTTCGATTGGAGTTGGGTCAATTCCAAGTGCTAAAGCCGTGTAGACACTCGCCCAGTCTGTGGGAATTACTAGAGTGGCAATTCTGGTTAAACGATGTTTGCCTTTGCCCCAAATTTCTGTCATCGCAATTCCGCGATCGGCGACGATCTGGTCAATTACATTTGCACGCTTGGTGACCGCTTCATGCTCTGCCTCATCACGCATCAAAACTAAGTGAATTCTTCGTTCACTTGGTTGATCAATTCGATCTCGGAAAATATCATCTGAAGAATTTGCTCTTGCGAAGATTCCGTCAAAAGTGACTATTTGGTTATGTCCAACTTCAGGTAAGCCACCATGAACCGCTGGATGTTTTGCATTTTCAGCAAGTTGAGCCATGAAGCGTCCGGTAACAGCTCTGCCTATTGCTCCAGTTCCCCAAAGCAATGGCAACGACTCTGCCATGGCAAGCCCAAGAGCTTTAGCTGAGTTTTCTAACAATGGAACCGATGGACCAAATTGAACCGACATCTCATCCATCGCATCGGCAGTTACTTCAAAGTCTTCATCACTTATCTCGGCCACACCCAAACTTGCTGCAACCATGAGAAGTGGTGTGGCTATTGTCCAAAGGGATGCTCTTGGCATGCGACCTTTTGCATCAATTGAAATATGAACCGCACCTGAAGTTTGTCTACTTATTTCTTCAAGTTGTGAACCCTTGGCACCAATTGTTACTAGCCTGGCGCCACGCCTGCCGGCTTCACTTGCGACAGAGAGCGTTTCTTCAGTGCCTCCAGAACAGGAAACTGCAATGACCATATCTAGAGGTGAAACCCAGCCCGGTAAGTGATGGGTCCGTTCAACAGATATTGGAATTGATGAGAATGGTCCTGCAACAGCTAGAAGCACATCACCAGATACTCCAGAGCCGCCCATTCCTGCTACAACTACTGCTCTTGGCTTTCCGCTTTCTGCAATTTTTGCAAGCAGGGAACGATCTATTGTGGCAACTGCTTCTCGCATCTGAGCACCTGAGCTGGCAACGGCCTCAAGCATTTTGCCTGGATCACCAGCAGAAATGCGTGAGAAATCATCTAATAGCGTGTCATCGACCATACATCAATCTTTACTTAGCGGACTTCATAATTGCCAGAACTTCATCCCTAATCGCAATCATGTCTGCTTCGGTTGAAGCTTCGACATTAAGTCTAAGTAAGGGCTCGGTGTTACTAGCCCTTACGTTAAACCAACCAAATTTAAGGCTTACCGTAAG
>JBEGOT010000016.1:0-2707 GCA_041181865.1 Actinomycetota bacterium
AAGCGAACGCGCTTTAAATGGCGGTTCATACTAAATAGCAAAACCACCAGAGCAATACCAAGAACAACAACTAGCCCTGTGACCATTTGGCCAGGTGTTGCGCCATCCATGATTACTCCATTACAAGTGGTTTTATGTTTCTATCTTAAGCATTTTAACTGGAGGTATTTCGACTGCCCCAACAGCATTTATTCTTGAACATGTAATGCAAAATCAATCGCAATGGCCAGAGCATATTCAGGCGCGCTATGGCCTTAACCGGCGTCAAAATCTGCCAACTTTTATTGCAATTGTTTTAGCCAGCATCGTTGCTCTTGGCTTAGGTATGGCTAGTTTTCGTCAATCAATTCCAACGATTGAATGGGCACTTAAGTCTTTTGATATCCGAAGTGACAACAAAGTTTCAATTGATTGGTTTATTGCAAAACAAGAAGGCAAAACCGCATATTGCATTGTTCGAGCACAGAATGAGAATCGTGTTGATGTTGGATATGCAACAGTGGAAATTGAAACCGGGAAAGCCAGCACCACATTTTCTTACACACTAAATACCGAAAGCCGCGCGGTCCTAGCTGAAGTTCTGGGCTGCGACTACAAAGCGCAGATGAGGGTTCCCCCGGCCAATTTTCCGCCTGGTGTGAAAATTCCAGCCCAGGATCCGCCTGGGTTAGCACCAACTACTAATTAACTTGTAATCTTTGTCAGATGAACGAGACTTGGTTAACGCAAGAGGCATACGACCGCCTTCAGGCTGAACTTGCCCAGCGAAGTGGAGAACTGCGCGAAGAAATTAAGAATCGTATTGCTGCTGCCCGCGAAGAAGGCGACCTAAAAGAAAACGGTGGCTATCACGCAGCCCGCGAAGAGCAGGGTAAGAATGAAGCTCGAATTCGCCAGCTAACCAAGATGCTTGAGAATGCTCAAATCGGAACACCTGACATCGAAGATGGTGTGGTTTCCCAAGGCATGGTTGTCACAGTTCATTTCCCTGATTTAGATGACACTGAAACTTTCTTGCTGGGCTCACGTGAAGAAGCAGCCCACATCTCAATCGATGTTTACTCGCCAACTAGTCCACTTGGCGCAGCTGTCCTTAATCAAGAAATCGGCGCCGAAGTAAAATACGAAACACCAAATGGCAAAGTGCTTCGAATTAAAATCGTTAGCGCAGAAATCTACGCTGGTTAATTAACCTCGACTATTTGCACTTCTTGACTTAAACGCCCTAACTGCAAGTGGGGCAAATATCGCCAGAATCAAAAATGCATACCCAAACGAAAGTGCAACCGCATGTTGTTCTGGGAATGAAGTGCCCGGAAACGGAATTGGATTGCCAAATAGATCCCTAGTTGCAAGTGCCAAACAAGAAACTGGATTCCACTGCGCAAACCCTTGAAGCCAACTTGGCATAGTCGCGATTGGAGTAAACACACTAGATGCGAAAGTTAATGGAAAGATCCAAGCTAATCCAGCAGTTCCGGCAACTTCGGGGCTTGGCATATGTAGTCCGATCCAAGCTCCCATCCAAGTAATTGCATAAGCAAACAAAGCTAGAAGTGCAAAGCCAAGCAAGGTATCTACGGCAGAGCCTCTAATACGCCAGCCAACTGCAAACCCGGTTATCGAGAGCATAACTATCACAAGCAAATTTTGAACAAGTGATGCAAAGGTGTGTCCGCTTAGTACGGCTCCAGGACTCATTGGCAGCGACTTAAATCGATCCATGATTCCTTTGTTTGCATCTTCGGTGATTCCAACTGTGATGCTGGCAACAGCAAACATGACTGTCTGAGCAAAGATTCCAGGAATCAAGAATTCTCGATAAGCCTTTGGATCGCCACCATCACCAAGATTTATTGCTCCGCCAAAAACAAAAGCAAAAAGCAAAACGAACATAACTGGCTGAATTAACGCAAAGAATAAAGTCTCAGGTATCCGAGTGATCTTTATTACGTGACGTTTAGTTACTGCCAAACTATCTGCGACAAACCAGCCAAGAGCTGGACGTGGTGCTTGAGAACTCATTACTTCTTTCCTCCCTTGCGACCACGAGTCGCTGTTGGTTCTTCGACAACCTCTTCTGCGATGTGTCCAGTTAGTGATAAGAAAACATCATCTAAAGTTGGGCGTCTAAGTGAAATATCTTCTATTTCAATCTTTGTCTCATCCAAACGTCGAACAGTTTCAATAATCGCTTTTGAGCCACCGGATACTGGAATTAAGATTCGTTTGCTGATTTCATCAATTACTGGCTGGCCAGAACCGATTGAACTAATGGTTTCGACTGCATTCTTAAGCTGACTTCCGTCAGTAACAATTAATTCGATTCGATCGCCACCAACAGAAGCCTTGAGTTCATCTGAAGTTCCTTGAGCGATCACATTTCCATGATCTAATACAACAATTTTTGAAGCTAACTGATCCGCTTCTTCTAGATACTGTGTAGTTAATAAAACAGTTGTTCCATCTTTAACAAGTTCGTTTATTACATCCCACATTCCAATGCGACTTCTTGGATCTAAGCCGGTTGTGGGCTCATCAAGAAATAAAACAGATGGATGGCCGATCAAGCTTGCCGCCAAATCTAATCTGCGACGCATGCCGCCTGAGTAACCTTTAATGCCTCGATCGCCAGCATCTGCTAAGTCAAAGCGCTCTAACAATTCAGTGGCGCGTTTGGCGGCGTCTTTTTTTGATAAATGAAAAA
>JBEGOT010000017.1:0-8551 GCA_041181865.1 Actinomycetota bacterium
TTTCTCGTCGCCAACTTCCCAATTTGGTTTTGTGCTGCGCACTCCCTCGAGGGTTAACACCGCACAAATTGGAATCACGATAAAGAACAAAATTTCTTCCAGTGGAACGTTAGCCACAGCAATAATTCCAGTCACATAACGCGGATCAAACTTCCAATGACCTTCACTGATTGCATAGATATCCCAGCAAGTAAATAGGAGCAGCACTGGAATTATGGAAAGTACAAGTCGCTTCCATCTGCGATAAACACGTGTGCGCAGCACAATTTCAAGCCAACCGCTACCAAGTAAACAGCCAACTAATACAGCGATATACGAAAACTTTCCCATCACTTGAAATCTACCTGATGTGGCAACCGTTAATAATTTCCAGCCCATCTTTAGAATTAATCCATGACTTTGCCAACCACTGATCCATTTGTTGGCCAAGTCCTTGAAAATCGCTATCAAGTCGATGAACTTATTGCCCGTGGAGGCATGGCAAATGTTTATCGGGCCACAGACCTAAAACTTGGGCGAACTGTTGCCCTAAAGATTTTGGCTGGCTCCCTTGCCAATGATCCAAGTTTTGTTGAGCGCTTCATGCATGAAGCTAAAGCAAGTGCGGCGCTGATGCATCCAAACGTGGTAGCCGTTCATGATCAGGGTCTGGCTCTTGGATTTCCTTTCCTTGTTATGGAATACGTTCCTGGAAAAACAATTCGTGAAGTCCTAGCAGCTCATGGTCCATTTGCCAGTGCGCATGCACTTGAAATTATGAAATCGGTTCTAGCTGGACTTGCTGCAGCGCATGACGCTGGCTTTGTACATCGTGACATAAAACCAGAAAACGTTTTAATTACAAATGATGGCCAAATTAAAGTTACTGACTTTGGCTTAGCCAGAGTAATTGCTGATCAGCCAGCAAGCTCTAACACTGGCGCCGTTTTACTCGGCACAATGGCTTACCTTTCTCCAGAGCAAGTTCAACAACATCCAATCGATGCCAGATCTGATGTTTACTCTTCAGGTATTTTGCTTTATGAAATGGTGACTGGTCGTGTTCCATTTACGGGCGGAACACCATTAGATGTTGCTTACAGACATGTGAATGAAGACGTTCAAGCCCCAAGTATTTTGCAGCCAGATGTGCCACCTGCAGTTGATCACTTAGTGCTTAGTGCGACTGCAAGAAATATCAACAACAGAATGCCAAGTGCCAAAGCATTCCAGGAAGGTGTGATTCGCGCACTAAATGCAGTACCGCAGGCTGAATCACTTACTACTACCCTGCCGATTAAGGGCGGCTCAAAACTGCCACCTGTCACACCTCGTGGTGGCCAAGTAATTCCACCTTCATACCAATCAAGTGATTCAGGCATTCAGGGAAAAGCAAAAAGATTTAATTTTTCAAAATCTAGAACTTTCCTTCGAGCTGGCTTTGTACTTTTTGCCCTCATGTCGGCAGTAATTCTTTGGTACAACTTTTCTGGCAGCTACAAACCAGTTCCGGATCTAACTGGTCAAACTATGGAACAAGCCACACCAGTGCTGATCGAATTACAACTTGGCATTACTGAGATTGCAGAATTTTCAGAAGACATTCCAGCTGGCCAAATTATTCGAACTGAACCTGCTGCTGGCAAAAAAGCCAAAGTAGATAATCCAGTTCAAGTTTTTGTTTCTAAAGGGCAAGAGCGTTACGTGATTCCAGTAGAAGTTGTTGGCATGGCGCGCACTGATGCGGAAAAGCTATTACAGGATTTGAATTTAAAAATTGGTGAAATAACGGAAATTTATGCCGAAACAGTTGAATCTGGAAAAGTTGCTGGAACTGACCCGGCGCCAGGCTCAAGTTTGAAACGAGACACCATAGTAAATATTCAAATTTCTAAGGGTTCCGAGCCAATTGAAATTCCAAATGTTATTGGCAAGTCAGTTGAAGAAGCCACTGCAATTTTGCAAAACGCTGGATTTGTTGTGAATATCGAAAAGAAATTCCCAATTGCGCCTTTTCAAATCGTCTACTCACAAAACCCGCCCGCTTTAAGCAAAGTGGTTAGAGGGTCAGTTATAACAATAAAAATTATTTAAAAAAATTATTTGCCAAGCATGTCAGCGACTTGGAATGCTAATTCCAGGCTTTGCACACGATTAAGTCTTGGATCACAAGCTGTTTCGTAGCGGAATGGAAGATCGCTTTCGCTAACTCCAGAAATGCCGCCAAGGCATTCAGTAACATCATCGCCCGTTAATTCGATGTGAATTCCACCAGGATGTGTTCCCTTTGCCTTGTGCACTTCAAAGAAACCTTTAACCTCATCGATCACGTCATCAAATACTCGGGTCTTGTGGCCAGATGCGGCTTCACGAGTGTTTCCGTGCATTGGATCGCAAACCCAAGTCACGTTGTGACCTGATTTAGCAACAACATCTATAAGTTTTGGAAGCACTTCGCGAATCTTGCCTGCACCCATGCGAGTGATAAGCATTAGTCGACCTGGCTTATTTTCTGGATCAAGTTTCTTAAGCAGTGCTAATAGATCTTCTTCAGTTGTCGTTGGGCCAACTTTTACGCCAATTGGATTTTGGATTTTTGACGCGAAATCAACATGTGCGCCATCAAGGTTGCGAGTGCGCTCGCCGATCCAAACAAAGTGGCCAGATACGTCGTAAAGATTTCCAGTACGAGAATCAACGCGAGTCAGTGGCTTTTCATAATCAAGTAAAAGTGCTTCATGGCTGGCATAGAAATCAACCCGGCGGAATTCCTCAGGGTCTGCACCACAAGCTGTCATGAATGAAAGTGCGCGATCAATTTCTGCGGCCATTTGTTCGTAGCGCTTACCTGGAGTTGATTCGCTAACAAAGTCTTGGTTCCAAGCATGCACTTGGCGAAGATCTGCATAGCCACCTTGGGTAAAGGCGCGAATCAAGTTAAGCGCGGCAGCGCTTGCATGGTAAGTCTGAACTAATCGCATTGGATCTGGAATCCGTGATTGTTCGGTGAATTCCAAACCATTAACGGCATCGCCACGGTATGACGGAAGGCTCACGCCATCGATCGTTTCATTTCCAGCGCTTCGTGGTTTGCCGTATTGACCAGCGATGCGACCAATTTTCACAACTGGCAGTGATGCGCCGTAAGTTAAAACGATCGCCATCTGCAAAACGGTTTTTAATCTGGCTCTGATTGAATCGGCAGTGTTGGCTGCAAAAGTTTCAGCACAATCCCCGCCCATAAGAACAAACGCTTCACCGCGTTCAACGGCTGCTAAACGCTGCGTCAATTCATCACATTCACCTGCAAAAACAAGTGGCGGAAGTGATTTTAGGATCTCTTGGGCTTGGCTTAATGCAGCAGCATCTGGCCATTCAGGCTGTTGCGCTGCTGGCAGTGATGGCCAAGTAATCGAAGACACCCGTCTAGGTTAGTCGGGCAAAGCGTGTATTACTAAATCGAAAGTTACTCCCCTTAGATAGATTTGGGTTATGGCTATTCGTAAAGTTGCACTTCTTACCGCTGGCGGTCTTGCCCCTTGTCTATCTTCGGCAATCGGATTCTTAATCCAGCGATACTCCGAAGTTGCCCCAGATGTTGAGATCATCGCTTATCGCAATGGCTACCACGGTTTATTAAAAGGTGAATCGATCAAAATCACACCTGAAATCAGAGCTAAAGCTCACCTTCTTCATGAATTAGGTGGCAGTCCAATTGGTAATAGCCGAGTGAAATTAACCAATGTTGCAGATTGCGTGAAACGTGGACTAGTTAAAGAAGGACAAGACCCACAGCAGGTTGCCGCAGATCAACTAGTTAAAGACGGCGTAGATGTTTTGCACACCATCGGTGGCGATGACACAAATACTGCTGCTGCTGATTTAGCAGCTTTCCTAGCAAAAAATAATTACGGTCTTGGCGTAGTTGGTCTGCCAAAAACAATTGATAACGACATATATCCAATCGCCCAATCACTCGGCGCTTGGACGGCAGCTGACGAAGGGGCGCATTACTTTTCAAACGTAGTTTCTGAACACACCTCTAATCCAAAGATGCTGATTGTGCACGAAGTAATGGGTCGACACTGTGGTTGGCTAACTGCAGCAACTGCAATTTCATATCGCCAATTACTTGATGAACAAGAATGGTTAAGTTCATTCGGCGCAGACCGCATTAATCGAGAAATCCACGCAGTCTATGTTCCAGAACTTGAAATCGACATCGATAAAGAAGCAAAGCGCTTATCTGAAGTAATGAACACTGTTGGCAATGTGAACATCTTCTTATCAGAAGGTGCTGGCGTTGATGCGATCGTTGAAGAGATGCGTAACCGCGGTGAAGAAATTCCGCTTGATCCATTTGGCCATGTGAAAATTGATCGCATTAACCCAGGTGCTTGGTTTGCAGCTCAGTTTGCGCCAATGATTGGCGCTGAAAAAGTTCTTGTCCAAAAAAGTGGCTATTACGCTCGCTCTGCTCCAGCTAATGAGCGCGATCAGCAATTGATCCATGACTGCGCAACCGTTGCCGTTGAAGCTGCACTAAATGGCATTAGCGGTTTAGTTGGTATGGATGAAAATGCTGATAACAACATCAGGGCTTGTGAATTTGAACGGGTTGCGGGAGCAAAACCATTTGATACAAATCAAAAGTGGTTTGATGAATTACTTTCAGATTTAAAGCAGCCTAAAGGTAAGCCAGTTTCACACTAGCGTTTACGACTGGCGTACTTATCGACGTACTCTTGGCCGCCAAGTTCCATCAACTTATACATAATTTCATCGGTGATGGTGCGAAGTACGAATCGGTCATCTTCCATACCGTAGTAGCGAGAGAAATCTAAAGCTTTACCAATTCGAATGCCGACATCAACGTTAAAGTTTGGTCGGCTTCGACCAATTGGTTGAACTTTGTCTGTATTAATCATTGCTACTGGCACAACTGGAACTCGGGCTTCAAGTGCCATGCGGGCAACGCCAGTTTTGCCCCGGTAAAGCCTGCCATCGGGAGACCTTGTTCCTTCTGGATAAATGCCAAGCAAGTGACCTTCGTTTAGTAAGCGAACTCCAGTTGCGATTGCATCGGTTGCAGCGTTGCCACCAGTTCGATCTACTGGTACTTGGCCTGCCCCTCGGAAAAATGCAGCTATCGCTTTACCTTTGATGCCAGTTCCCATGAAATATTCAGCTTTAGCCATGAAGGTGATTTTTCGCGGCACCGCGATAGGTAAAAAGATCGAATCTGAGAATGAAAGGTGGTTACTTGCAATTAATGCAGCGCCACCTTCTGGGATATTTTCCAAGCCCTCAACCCAAGGGTGAAAAGTAATGTCTAAAGCCGGGCCAATTGCCACGTTCTTTAAGAACTTGTAGAACTTATCGCTTTCCGACACAAGAATAACGGTAGTGAATTTAGGGCTAATTGGGCAATCGGGCCACCCTATTGGCAGATATATCCGCCCAGCTTCGGTAATCTCACCCGTAATACCTAAATTAAGCCAGGCTTTCGAAAGGTTAATTGGATATGCGTGAAATGCATGTACCCGCGTTAGTTGCTCCACCCACATCAGGAAATATAACTGACATTGTTGAACTCAATGCCAACACATATCCAAACCATGCATTGGCAAGTGTTCCTGAGGGAACTGAATGGAAACCAGTATCGTCATTTGAATTTAGATCTTTAGTAAAGAGTGTGGCTAAAGGTTTAATCGCAGATGGAATTCAAACTGGTGACCGTGTCGCTATTTTCGCGCGCACCCGTTATGAATGGACTGTTGCTGACTTCGCGATTTGGTACACCGGTGCAATCCCCGTTCCAATTTATGAAACATCATCACCTGAGCAAGTTAAGTGGATTATGTCCGATTCAAATGTGGTGGCGACATTCTTTGAAGCCAACCGCACCACACATGCATACAAAGAAATCGCCAGCTTTGTTCCACAAATGACTCGCAGTTACATCTTTGCTGAAAATGCCTTCACAGATTTAACTGCTAAGGGTGCGCACATCTCTGATGATGAATTAGAACAGCGTCGAAAGCACGCCAGTCCAGATGATGTAGCCACGATTATTTACACCAGCGGCACTACCGGATTACCAAAAGGGTGTGTTCTCTCTCACTCAAATCTGATCAGTGAAGTCGACAACTTAGTTGAAGGTATTCCAGAAATTTTCAAAGCCGATCAAGCATCAACCCTGATCTTCCTGCCACTTGCACACGTATTCGGTCGCTTAATTCAGTTAGCCATGGTTCGTGGACAGGTCACAATCGGCCACTGCCCTAATCCAGCATCATTACTTCGTGATCTTGAATCCTTCAAGCCAAGTTTCTTACTTGCCGTACCTCGAGTATTTGAAAAAGTTTTCAATGGTGCCGGCGCTAAAGCCCATGCAGCTAGCCCTGTTAAAGGCAAGATCTTTGACGCTGCTGCAGCAACGGCGATTGCTTACAGCCAAGCTCTAGATCATGGCAGACCAAATCCAGCACTGGCGGCAAAGCACAAACTGTTTGATGTTTTGGTTTATTCAAAACTTCGCGCTGCGATGGGAGGTCGCGTGACTCATGCGATTTCAGGTGGTGCATCCCTTGGTTCAAGACTTGGCCACTTCTACCGCGGCCTTGGGTTAGTTGTGCTTGAAGGTTATGGCTTAACCGAAACTACAGCTGGTGCCACCCTGAACATTCCAACCGCATTGAAGATTGGCAGTGTTGGTAAACCAGTATTTGGTACAGCAGTAAAGATCGCCGATGATGGTGAAGTTCTAATTAACGGTCCGCATGTTTTCAAGGGTTACTGGAATAACGAAATCGCCACTAGCGAAGCTTTCACTTCAGATGGTTGGTTCCACTCTGGTGACATCGGAGAAATTGATGACGATGGATTCCTTCGCATTACTGGTCGCAAGAAAGAAATTTTGGTTACAGCTGGTGGGAAGAATGTTGCCCCTGCAGTCCTGGAAGATCGTCTGCGAGCTCACCCAATCGTTAGCCAATGTGTTGTTGTTGGTGACGGTCAAGCCTTTATTGGCGCACTAATCACTCTTGATCAAGAAGCATTGCCTGGAATTTTGGCAGCCAATGGAATTGAAGAAAAACCACTTGAAGAATTGGCTAAAGATCCAAAAGTTCGTGCCATTGTTCAAACTGCAGTTAATACTGCAAATGAAGTAGTTTCAATTTCGGAAGCGATCAAGAAATTTACAATTTTGCCTACTGATTTAACAATTGAAAACGGATACCTGACTCCAAAGATGAGTATCCGTCGCCATGTTGTCACTTCAGATTTTGCTAGCGAAATTGAAGAGCTTTACCGCTAGGAATTTGTGAAGCTAAAAACACCTGGGTTAATCCTCACTTGGGTTTTCTCCCGCACTTGGATTTTGCTTAGTGGCTTTGGCTACCTGTTTTATCCAGAAGGTGGCAGTCTTTTTTCTGATGTTCAGCTTTATGACTGGTGGGCTGGCAACATGCAACATGGCCACTTCCCGATTAACGATGACATGTGGCAATACCCGCCACTTGCAGCTTTAGTTTTCATCCTTGGATATTTAGTTGCCCCAGCAACAGTTGGATTTGTTTTTCTAGCACTTGCAATTGACGCTCTACTTTTTTACTTCTTGCTTGAAGCAGGACTTGAAAACAACAAGAAAAATTACTTGCCAGCGACTGTTTGGGTTAGTGCTGGATTCTTAGTTGGCCCAATAATGCTAGGCAGGTTTGATGTTTTTCCAACTTTCTTTGCAGTCTTAGCGCTTTTATTTATTTCAAAGCCAAGCTCATTTGGAATCAACATCGCTTTTGGTGCCCTTTTAAAAGTCTGGCCAGCACTGCTATTTCTTGGTGTGCCAAGAAATAGATTTAAAAACAGTTTTGTTTGGTTTCTTGGAACATTTATCTCATTTAGTATCTTGCTAACACTTTGGTGGCCAAATAGTTTTTCATTCCTTACGGGACAAAGATCTCGCGGCCTGCAGATTGAATCAGTTGGCGCACTTCCATACATGCTGTGGCATCAAATCCAAATCGATATGCCAATTGAATTTCGATATGGCGCAGTAGAAGTTGTCGCACCTGGTGTGAATTTAGTTTCAGCAATAATCACAATTGCAGGACTACTGTTACTTGGCCAAATCGCATTGTGGCAATACCAGAATCGACTTTCAAAAGTCAGTGTTACTGACATTGGAATTTATGTTGTAGCTGTCTCAATGGTCACAAGTCGCGTACTATCCCCGCAGTACATCATCTGGCTGTTTGGTCTTTTGGCCGTATGTGCACTTAACCCAGTTCAAAACTTTAGGAAGATTTTCGGTCTAATTGCCGTAAGTGCATTTTTAGGTCAACTCATTTATCCGTATTTGTATTACGGCTACATGGGCGGGCAAATAATTCCACTTGTTGTTCAAATCATGCGAATTATTACTTTGCTTTGGGCAACTTATTTAATGTGGTCAAACATCAAATCGAAATTAACCTCAGCTATTTAATGATCTGGATCGATTCCGGAAATTAGTTTTTGTAAGCGACCATAAGGTTTATCCCAAGTCCAGTTATCTAAAATCCACTGG
>JBEGOT010000018.1:0-4607 GCA_041181865.1 Actinomycetota bacterium
AGCATGCGCTTCTTTACAAACGATCATGCCGCTTCGTGGACCGCGCAGGACTTTGTGTGTGGTGAAAGAAACAACATCTGCATAAGGAACCGGTGATGGAATAGCTTTACCTGCAACTAGGCCAATAAAGTGCGCAGCATCCACGTGGAAAATTGCGCCAACTTCATCCGCGATCGCGCGGATTGCTTCAAAGTCGATTAAACGTGGAATAGCAGAGCCACCAGCTGTGATCATTTTTGGTTTGTGCTCACGAGCAAGGTCACGCATTTGGTCGTAATCAATATCTTCAGTTCCCTCAGCAACGCCGTAATGAACTGGCTTAAACCATTTACCGCTGTAAGAAACGCCAGCACCGTGGGTTAAGTGACCACCGTGTGGAAGTGACATTGCTAGATAAGTGTCACCTGGCTGCAAGAAAGCACCGAACACTGCGATGTTTGCCGAAGCGCCAGAGTGCGGTTGTAAGTTTGCGTGATCTGCGCCAAATAGTTTCTTAGCACGTTCAATACCTAGGTTTTCAGCAACGTCAACAACTTCGCAGCCACCGTAGTAACGCTTGCCTGGGTAACCTTCGGCGTATTTGTTACTAAGTGTTGAACCAAGCGCTGTTAATACTGCAGGTGAGGTGAAGTTTTCACTTGCGATTAGCTGAATGCCGCTACGAAGGCGATTTAATTCATCAAGAAGTATCTGGGCGATTTCCGGGTCTGAATGTTTAAGTTCGCTGAAGTCTGAACCAAAGAATGTATCGTCCATATTTGTTACCTAACGCTTGCCTGTCATGTGCAGTTACTTAAGTTTAGAACTCAAGATTAGTGTTTAGCGGGTTGCGTCGATCACATTTGGATTAATTTCTCGGATGCGCTCAAGTGAGATTGAACCCTGTCTGACAAGTCTTAAGTTAGAAGTTGTCACATCAACTACAGATGATGAATTGGCTAAAAGTTCACCCGCATCTAAGTAAAACGCGATTTTTTGACCAAGAGACTCAACTGCTTGTTCCACATTCTGAACTACCACTGCCCCACTTTGCTGCGCACCGGTCATCGCTACGGGACCCGTAAGCGAAATTATTTGTTGCGCGATTTCGTAATGTGGAACGCGAATTGATAACGCAGTTCTACTGTCACAGATTGGCCAACTAATTGATGGTTGACTATGAGTTAAAAGCGTTAGTGGTCCTGGCCAAAATGCATTTGTAAGATCAGTGGCTAAATTAGAAAATTTCGCAACACCATGTGCCATATCAATTGAGCCAACACCAACTGGAATTGGAACTTCTGGTGTTTGTTTTTTTGCTAACCGAAGTAGTGCGATCGCACCTGGATGAAATGCATCTGCGATAACCGCGTAACTTGTGTCAGTTGGAATAACTGCAAGCTGTCCACCCTTAACGGCGGCAACCACTTCATTGATGACAATTTCATCTTGGGCTAGATCGCCAGTTAGTTTTAAAACATCACTCATGATGCACCACTTGCAGTAAATGCAATTCGTTTAGCAGTTACAAATCTTGGCAACTCGTTGTAGTCATTTTTATCCACTGCATCAACCCAAATTGGTTGTCCATGACTTGTCATTGCAGCTAACATTTCAACGCTCGATTCGCTTTGAACATCTGCATGTTCCATCCCGAAAAAGCCACCTGGCTTTAATAAACCTGCAGCGACATGGGCAACTTTACGGGCAACATCTAAACCGTCTTGTCCACCAAATAGTGCAATTGCTGGATCGTGATCGCGTACTTCTGGCTCGCGCGGAATCATTTCATCTGGAATATAAGGCGGGTTTGAAAGAACAGCATCGACATCGCCAGAGAAATTTTTAAGAACTTCAAGACTGGTCGCATCGTCGTTATAGGTAATAACACTTGAATTAATTCGGCTTAATTGTTCTGAATATGCGGCAATATTTTTTTCAAGCCAAGCAAAAGCATCTGATGAAAGTTCAACTGCATGAACAGTTGTATCAGGTGATTCAAGGGCAAGTGATAGTGCAATTGCCCCAGAGCCTGAACATAAATCCACAGCTAATTTTGGTCCATCGATTGTTGCAAGAAAATCTAACCCTGCTTGAACTAATAGTTCCGTTTCAGGCCTTGGAATGAAAACACCCTGGCCAACTTGCAAAGTTAAATGGCGGAAATAAGTTTCACCGGTTAAATGCTGAAGTGGAACACGTTTGCCACGCTTAGTGACAAGAACCATGAAATTAACAAAATCGTCGGTCGTAATTGTTTCGATTGAGCTAAGTGATTTACGTTCAACTTTTAAGGCGTGAGCTAATAGAAGTTCGGCGTCTGTTCTGGCACTTACGATTCCAGCACCCTGAAGTTCAGCTGCTGCACGATCGATTAAGTCGCGAACATTAGACATAATTACTGGCCCAGTGAGGCAAGTTTGTCTTTGTTATCAGCTTCAATACAAGCATTGATAACTGGATCTAAGTCACCATTGAGAACTTGATCCAAATTATTGCTCTTGAACCCAACGCGGTGATCAGCCAGGCGGTTTTCTGGAAAGTTGTAAGTGCGAATGCGTTCAGAACGATCAACTGTGCGAACTTGGCTTTTGCGAACATCAGATGCAGCCGCGGCTGCGGCTTCTTCAGCAGCTGCAAGTAAGCGAGCGCGCAAAATACGCATTGCAGATTCTTTGTTTTGCAACTGTGATTTTTCGTTCTGACATGAAACAACAATTCCTGTAGGCATGTGCGTGATGCGCACAGCTGAGTCTGTTGTGTTAACTGACTGACCACCAGGACCACTTGAGCGATAAACATCGATGCGTAAATCATTTGGATCAATAGTTACATCAACTTCTTCCGCTTCAGGAAGAACTAAAACACCTGCAGCTGAGGTGTGAATACGGCCTTGAGATTCAGTAACCGGTACGCGCTGAACTCGGTGCACGCCACCTTCGTATTTCAAATTTGCATATGGTGCTTCTTCAGGTGGCACCACACCTTTGGACTTAACTGCGATAGCGATGTCTTTGTAACCGCCCATGTCAGATTCTTCAGCTTCAAGAACTTGGGTTGCCCAGCCACGCTTTTCTGCATATCTCAAATACATACGCATCAAGTCCCCAGCAAACAGTGCTGACTCTTCGCCACCAGCACCAGCTTTGATTTCTAAAATTACGTCGTTGCCATCCATTGGATCACGTGGAATTAGCATCTGCTGAAGTTTTTCAGCTGCTTCTTCGGCTTTTACTTTTAAGTCTTCGGCTTCGGCAAGAAAACTTGGATCTTCCTCGCCCATTTCACGGGCAGCAAATTCATCATCGCGAAGTTGTTTTAATTCTTGGTACTTAGCAACAACGGGCTTAAGTTCAGCATGGCGCTTACCAATGCGACGAGCTTCATTGGGATTGCTATGAGTCGCAGGGTCGCTTAACTTGGCTTCAAGATCGGCCACTTCTTTGACCATCTCTTCAACCTTGGTGAAGTCCTGTGACATTTTGTTTCCTTAGGTTTTCTTAAAAGCTTTTTATGTTCTGCAAATAAATAAGGTGCTGTCATTGCCACTAATTGGGCAACGACAACACCTTATAAAGAAGCTAGGACTGTTTGCCGAAACGCTTTTCGAACTTAGCTACACGACCACCAGTATCAAGAATCTTTTGCTTGCCGGTGTAGAACGGGTGGCAGTTACTGCACACGTCTGCGTGGATTGACCCACTCTTTTGGGTGCTACGAGTTTCGAATGTATTTCCGCATGAGCAAGTCACTTTGGTTGCGACATACTCTGGATGAATATCAGCCTTCACGGATTTCTCCCTATTAATAATGTGATCGGGTCGCACTAACTTCGGACGTTAGGCGTGAACCGAACAACTGTTAAATTCTGCCAGTTTTAGTCGATTTACTCAAAATGGGTCAGATTTCCCTATCGGATCTCTAGTTTGTGCAGCGCTAGGGCATATTTCAATACTTCTTCTTCACTAACAACTGGGCCAAGTTCCAATGCCAAAGCACTAATGTGTTCAAACCTCTGGTTTGCCCAGCCAGTGATTGTTCCGGTGTAAGTGTTCGTCGGTGAACCTGATTTCTCTCCTGGAATACACCCAGCTGGTAATCCTGTAAGTTCAGCCAGACGTTCATCAAGAGTTTCATCTTTTCCACGCGAACAATCAACGACTGCATATGGCTGATGAATGGTTATTAATACTGCAGGCTTAACTAGATCAATTGCCTTCATTAAAGCTTGGGTTTCAGGCTCGCTTGCTGGATTTGTTCCGCTATAAAAATTATTTTCTGGATCAGCTGGATACCAACCCGTCGGAAAGTTTCGATTCAGGTCAACCCCAATTTCATTTTGCCTTATTCCCCGTGTTGCGCCATCTGGATTGCCATTTCTAATTACCCAAAGATCAACATTTTCTCTTGCGCCAAGTTTGACCAGTTCATCAACCACAAACTTTCCAGCAGGTTCGCTTCCGTGAATCGAACCGATTACCAACATTGAGTATTTGGATCCGATGTGAGAACCGCCAACATGGCAGAGTTCAATTGGCAGGTTTAAATGGGAATACCCAGTTGTGATTGTTTCAAAACATCCAGTTGCTGGCGGGTTTGGTTTTTCCAGAACAAATGAAGTCGTTAGG
>JBEGOT010000019.1:0-12959 GCA_041181865.1 Actinomycetota bacterium
TTGCGTGAAGTCTGGGGGACCTATCGTGGCTAAATCAAATGATCCAACTCGTATGCATGAATTTGACGCAGCAGTTACTGAATTAATTTTTGATTACATGCGAGAACGTCTGGCGCTAAAAGAAACACCAATTGATTTTCCTGGCGATGGTAAGGCTCTTGAAACAGCGCTTTCCGGATTGATTAATCCAGATGGAAATCAGATTGAAGAAGTTTTGAATCTTTATGATGAAACTATTTCAAGAGCAGTAATTTCTGCGGATACTCCAAGATTTTTTGCATTCATTCCAGCTGCGCCAACCAAGGCAGCATTGCTTTTCGACATGATCGTTTCAGCTGCATCACTTCAAGGAATTTCTTGGCTGGAAGCTTCAGGCGCGGTTGCTGCAGAAAATCAAGTTTTACGTTGGATGGCAGATGCGGCCGGCATGCCAGCAAGTGCCGGCGGAACATTTGTTTCTGGTGGGTCTGCTGCAAACCTTGCGGCATTAACGGTTGCTCGAGATATAGGTAGAGAAAAACTAAATAGTCCAATGCCTCGTCCACCTGTGCGAATCGCGATGAGTAAACAAGCACATTCATCAATTGGAAATTCGCTTTCAATTTTGGACATCGAACCATTGATTGTTGACACCAAAACTGATCGATTTACCGGTGAAGACTTGACTAAAGCGTTAGCTCAAGTTGGTCCAAATGACTCACCAGTAGTTGGCGTAGTTGGCACAGCAGGAACCACTAATGCCGGAATCGTCGATGACCTAGCTGGAATTGGTCGGGTAGCCAAAGAAAATAATCTTTGGTTCCATGTTGATGCTGCTTATGGAAGCGCAGCACTCCTAGCGCCATCGATTAATAAAGAATTCGCTGGAATTGAACTTGCTGATTCAATAACTATGGATCCACACAAATGGTGGTTTGCTCCATTTGATGTTGCTGCAATTATCTATCGAAATCCTGCATTAGCTAAGAAAGTTCATACCCAAGACGCTTCTTATTTAGATGTTTTACACACTGAAGAAGAAGTTTGGAATCCAACGGATTACGCCTACCACTTAACTAGGCGTGCCCGTGGCTTGCCTCTTTGGTTCTCAGTCGTGGTTAATGGAACAGATGCATATAGAGATGCAGTCGAGGCATCGTTAACCCTAACTCGTGAAGTAACTGAATTAATAAGAAATAATCCTGATCTTGAGCTGGTTATCGAACCAACACTTTCCGTGATTTTATGGCGCCGTAAGGGTTGGACGCCAAGTGATTACAACAAATTACAAGATCGATTGCTGGAAAAGCAGATTGCTTTCGTAACACCAACTACTTGGCACGGTGAAACAGTTGGTCGCTTTGCTTTCTTACACCCCAACACAACGGTCCATATGGTGAAAGAAGTGCTCGCGCAGCTCTAATGAGTTAGGCGAAACTTAATAAATACGCAAAAATAGACCCGTGGCAAAAGTTGTAATTATTGGCGGCGGCCCCGGTGGTTATGAAGCAGCTTTAGTTGCAGCACAACTTGATGCCGAAGTAACTCTGATTGAAAAAGATGGCGTTGGCGGATCTGCTGTTCTAACGGATGTGGTTCCAAGTAAGGCACTCGTTGCAGTTGCCGAAGCGGCAATTGATGCCCAAAGTGCAAGCATCATCGGCGTACACACTTCTGAAGTTCACATCGAATTTGCCAAAGTTAATTCACGTTTAAAGCAGTGGGCGACAAATCAAAGTCGTCATATTTTTGATTCGCTCATTGCTGCTGGGGTTCACGTAATTTCGGGCACTGGCGAATTGATCTCTGAAAATCAGGTTAGAGCTATTTCTGAATCCGGCGAACAGATACTTGAAGCAGATGTAATTTTGCTTGCTACTGGCGCAAGGCCACGTGAACTTTCAAGTGCTATTCCAGATGGCAACAAAATTCTTACCTGGAAACAGCTTTATGACTTACCTGAACTGCCAGAAAAATTAATCGTTGTTGGTTCTGGCGTTACTGGTGCTGAGTTTGCTGGTGCGTATCAAGCACTTGGTTCACAGGTTGTATTGGTTTCATCGCGCGAGCAGGTTTTACCTGGTGAGGATTCAGACGCGGCTGCAGTAGTTGAACAAGTTTTCAATGAACGAGGCATGACTGTTCTTAACAAAGCCAGAGCTAAATCAGTCCGCGCGACTTCAACAGGAGTTGAAGTACAACTTGAATCTGGTGATGTGATCGATGGTTCACATTGCTTAATGGCAGTTGGCGCGATTCCTAATACTGAAAAGTTAAATTTAGGAAATGCCGGCATAGATGTCAATGAGTCCGGATTCATCAAAGTGGACAAAGTTTCACGCACAAATGTTCGCGGAGTTTATGCCGCTGGTGATTGCACCGGAGTCCTGATGTTAGCTTCTGTGGCAGCAATGCAGGGACGCATTGCAATGTGGCATGCATTAGGTGATGCCGTACACACTTTGAATTTAGAAACCGTGGCTAGCAACGTCTTTACCGATCCAGAAATTGCAACAGTAGGTATTAGTGCGAAAGATGCCGAAGAGCAAGGCTCTGCAATAAACACTGTGATGTTGCCACTTGCAACAAATGCACGAGCAAAGATGCAAGGTATCACTGAAGGATTTGTGAAACTTTATAGCAAATCTGATTCAGGAATAATTGTTGGTGGAGTAATCGTTGCACCAAAAGCAAGTGAATTAATTTTCTCGGTTGCAATTGCAGTCGAACATAGATTAACCGTGGATCAGATTGCACATACGATTACGGTTTATCCATCACTTACAGGATCGATTGCCGAAGCAGCTCGGCGCTTACGCCATCGTTAATCAACAATTTCAAGAAGAACAGTTCCGCTTGGCACAGTCGCGCCTATTTGTGCAGAAAGTCCTTTAACAGTTCCAGCTTTGTGAGCAGTCAATGGCTGCTCCATTTTCATTGCTTCAAGAACAATTACCAGTTCACCTTGGGCAACAGTTTGGCCCTCGGTGACAGCAACTTTCACAATAGTGCCCTGCATTGGAGAGGTAACAGCATCACCTGAGGCATTGCCAGATGATTTCTTACCTGCTTTACGTGGGGCTTTTGTGGGGTTTGTGGATTTGGTGTTTTTGATGGCTAAGTCAGCAGGAAGAACTACTTCAACGCGGCGGCCGTTAACTTCAACTGTGATTGGTGCGCGGGTACCAGCTTCGCTGCCATCGCCTGAGTCACCTGAGTAAGCCTTGATTTTGTTATCAAATTCAGTTTCAATCCAACGGGTGTGAACACTAAATGGCTTCTTAGGATCCTTAGGCGCAAATGCAGCATCATCGACAACTGCTTTGTGGAAAGTTAAAGCAGTAGCAATGCCATCAATTTCAAATTCTGCCAGCGCACGACGTGAACGTTCAATTGCTTCAGTGCGATCACGTCCGGTAACAATCAGTTTTGCAAGCAGTGAGTCAAAGTTTCCACCGATAACATCACCTTGAGTGAAGCCTGCATCTAAGCGCACACCTGGACCACTTGGTGGATTCCAAACAGTTAGTGCACCAGGTGCTGGAAGGAATCCACGACCTGGATCCTCGCCATTGATGCGGAATTCAATCGAGTGACCACGAATCTCTGGATCTCCATAGCCAAGTTTTTCACCTTGAGCGATACGGAATTGTTCGCGAACTAAGTCGATACCCGTTACTTCTTCACTGACCGGGTGTTCAACCTGAAGTCGAGTGTTAACTTCAAGGAATGAAATTGTGCCATCAAGGCCAATTAAGAACTCACAGGTTCCAGCCCCAACGTATCCAGCTTCTTTCATGATTGCCTTGCTTGATGAATAAAGTTCATCGCGCTGGGCATCAGTTAAGAATGGGGCAGGTGCTTCTTCAACAAGCTTTTGGTGACGACGTTGTAGTGAACAGTCGCGGGTTGAAACGATAACGACATTTCCGTGCTCATCGGCTAGACACTGGGTTTCAACGTGACGTGGATTTTCTAAATAACGTTCAACGAAACATTCTCCACGACCAAACGCAGCAACGGCTTCGCGAACTGCTGATTCATAAAGTTCAGGAATTTCTTCAAGTGTGCGGGCAACCTTTAGGCCACGACCGCCACCACCGAAAGCGGCTTTAATTGCAATTGGTAATCCATTTTCTTTGGCGAAAGCAACAACTTCCTTGCTGTCCTTAACTGGGTCAGCCGTTCCTTTAACTTGAGGTGCTCCAGCCTTAGCAGCAATGTGACGTGCAGAAACTTTGTCACCAAGATCGCGAATGGCTGCAGGCGGTGGACCAATCCAAATCAAACCGGCATCAATCACAGCTTGGGCGAAGTCAGCATTTTCAGAAAGAAATCCATATCCAGGGTGAACTGCATTTGCACCAGATTTTTTTGCAGCTTCAATAATCTTGTCGATTACTAAGTAGCTTTCAGCAGCAGTGTTACCCCCTAGGGCAAAGGCCTCGTCGGCTGCTTTAACGTGAAGTGCTTCGCGGTCTGGTTCGGCGTAGACGGCGATACTTTTGATTCCAGAATCTTTGCAAGCCCTGGCAACACGGATAGCAATTTCGCCGCGGTTAGCAATCAGTACCGATTTAATCTTTCGGTCACCCACCGTTGGACTCCTGTCATTAACTGATTAATGGATTTATCCTGCTTGGTAAGTCTATTGCGCCCAAGATTTTTGCGGATAAAAGTGGCTAGTTATCCCAAATTTCAGTCCAAGAAATACCCATTTGTGCAGTTAGTTCCCGAATTAGTCGCATCGACATTCCAGCTACTGCAGCGACATCACCATCAATTGAATCTAAAAATGCTGCGCTTCGACCTTCATGCGTGAAACCACCTGCAACATTTAATGGCTCACCACTTGCAACATACTTATCAATTTCAGCATCGCTTACATTTGAAAAGTGAATGTGTGCTCCAGCTACTCCAGAGACTTCTTGGCCGGTAACCAAATCGCAGATCCAATGACCGCTGTATAGATATCCAGACTTCCCACGCATCGCTTGCCAGCGTTCTTTTGCTTTCTCGGGTGTTCCAGGTTTGCCGTAGGCAACACCGTCAAATTCCAACATTGAGTCAGCGGCAATCACAATCAAATTTCGTTCGTTAGTGACAGTGATATCTGAAACAACTGCTTTACCTTTGGCGATTGCTAAGTGTTCAACAAGTTTTGCAGTTGGAACCGGTCCCAGTTCAGCAGCAAGCAAATCTTCATCCACTGCACTTACTTGAACAAACGGATTAATGCCACCATCGGTTAAAAGCCGATAACGCGAACTGGAAGCCGAAGCTAAAAGTACTTTTCGAATCATGCAGTTTCAATTAATGAGGTAAGGCTGAGCGTCGCCACATTGCTGGGCCGTGTTCGAAGTGCCAGCGAACATTCCGGTGCGGAGCATTCCATTCAGGTTTAATGCGATCAATTTCATCTTGGTGGTGGGCTTGATGACGAAGGACCACAACAATTGCAGCCAATTCTTCAGCAGTTGGCTCACCTTTGACAACGTGAAATTCAGCAGTTGGCTGATACTGCGTCATAACGGAATATTTCCATGTTTCTTTGGCGGCAATGTTTGACGCTTTCCACGAAGAGCACGCAAACCGCGAATAATCATCACGCGAGTTTCATGTGGATAAATAACACGATCAACGTATCCACGCTCAGCAGCTACGTAAGGATTTGCGAACTTATCGTCATATTCGGTCATTAAACGTGCGCGCTCTGCCTCTGGATCAGCAGCTTCTGCAATTTCTTTACGGTAAAGAATATTTACCGCACCAGATGCACCCATAACTGCAATCTGCGCACTTGGCCAAGCCAGATTTAAGTCAGCGCCGAGGTGCTTAGAACCCATCACGTCATAGGCGCCACCGTATGCTTTGCGAGTAATAACTGTGATCAATGGGACTGTAGCTTCAGCGTAGGCATAAAGAAGTTTTGCACCGCGTCGAATAATGCCTTGCCACTCTTGGTCAGTACCAGGCAGGAAGCCTGGGACGTCCACAAAAGTTAAAACTGGAATGTTGAAAGCGTCGCACGTGCGAACAAAACGTGCCGCTTTTTCAGAAGCATCAATGTCAAGAGTTCCAGCAAATTGCATCGGTTGGTTTGCAACGACACCAACTGGATGACCATCAACGCGACCAAATCCAGTAATGATGTTCGGTGCGAACAAACTTTGCGTTTCTAGGAAGTCACCCTCATCAAGCATGTTTTCAATTACTTTGTGCATGTCATAAGGCTGATTTGGTGAATCTGGAATCAAAGTATCCATTTCATGGTCTTGCTCAGTTATTTCCATATCAGAATCAACATCGATTGTTGGAACTTCGTCCATGTTGTTACTTGGTAAGTAACTAAGCAAAGTCTTTACATAATCCATGGCGTCATCTTCATCTGTTGCCATGTAGTGAGCCACACCAGATTTAGTGCTGTGAGTACGAGCGCCACCTAGTTCTTCGAATTCAACTTCTTCACCAGTAACAGTTTTGATTACATCTGGTCCAGTGATGAACATGTGTGAGGTCTTATCAACCATCACAATGAAGTCAGTTAAAGCAGGGGAGTAAACTGCGCCACCAGCACTTGGACCAAGAATTAATGAAATCTGTGGGATTACGCCAGATGCGTGAGTATTGCGTTTGAAAATTTCTGCGTATAAGCCAAGTGAAACAACGCCTTCTTGAATACGAGCGCCACCTGAGTCATTAAGGCCAATTAGTGGAACACCAGTTTTGATCGCAAGGTCCATGACTTTACAAATTTTTTCACCGAAAACTTCACCGAGTGATCCACCAAGAACTGTGAAATCTTGAGCGAAAATACAAACCGGTCGGCCGTCGATTGTTCCGTAACCGGTAACAACACCATCACCGTATGGACGAGACTTTTGCATTCCAAAGTTGTGAGAGCGGTGACGAGCCAGACCATCTAATTGTTGGAACGAACCTTCATCAAGAAGTTTGTGAACGCGCTCCCAGGCAGTCAACTTGCCTTTAGCGTGCTGCTTATCAATTGATTCCTTGCGGCGATTAAGTGATTGCTCGCGGCGATCTTTTAGATCAGCAATCTTTCCAGCCGTCGTATGGATGTCAATTGATTTATTGGTGCCCACTAGACCCTCCGAAGTCCTCTTCGCCTACCCTAGCGATGTGGACAGTAATCAGGATAAAGGAAGAACCAGAATCCTTGATATTGCAAGGCTTGAATCTGAAGTTTCTCAACTAGGTTGGCTAAAACCTATGGGATTTGCCCAGGTCACTTCTACAAACGATGTTGTTATCGAAAATTTTTCAAAAGTCAGTGCCGGATCTGGGTTACTTGTAGTTGCTGATGAACAAACTTTGGGTCGCGGTCGCTTAGATCGAAGATGGAGTACTCCAGCTGGAAGTGGCATTGCAATGTCACTTGGCTTGTCTGTTTCTGATTTTTCTACTGCAGTTTCTGTTGTGCCGTTAATAGTTGGTTTGGCCGCACGCAGAGCGCTAACAAAACTTCAAGTACCAGCCGAACTGAAATGGCCAAATGACATTGTCATTATTAATTCGGGCACCAAAAAACTCGGTGGCATTCTTGTTCAGCTTGTTCAAGATAAATTAGTAATTGGAGTTGGGCTAAATGTTGATTTAGGCGCTGATGAATTACCTGTCCCACAAGCCACCTCACTACGCGTAGAGGGATTTGAAATTGATCGAATCGAACTAATAGTTGCGATCTTGAACGAACTTAAGTTGCTAATCGAAGATGGGTCAGATTGGCAACAAGAGTATGCAATTGCCTGTTCGACTATTGGAAGAGAGATTAAAGTCACAAATTTTGATGGAAGTCAGATAAGTGGCGTCGCTATTGGGGTTGATTCAACTGGCGCACTTGAAATAAAAAATTTAGAAAACCTTTACCAAATCACAGTCGGAGATATTGAACATCTGGAGGTTTCTCAAGGCTAATCTTCAAATATGGTTCGGGTTTTGTTAGTTGAAGATGATGCACTTTTGGCTGCTCCACTAAGTAGAGCTTTATCGGCCGAGGGTTTTGTTGTTGCACATGTTGCAGATGGCTTAAGTGCATTAAATAAAGCCAAAGTTGAACCACCAGATCTGCTTCTACTAGATGTTGGCTTACCTGGAATGAACGGGTTTGGCGTTTGCGAAAACATCCGAAGGGAAGGGCTTAATTTTCCAATCATTATGATGACCGCCTGCACAGATAAATCTGAGGTAGTGCATGGATTAAAAGTTGGCGCAGACGACTATTTAATCAAACCTTTCTCTCGCTCAGAACTTCTGGCGCGAATCGGTGCTGTATTTAGAAGAACTTTAAACACAGAGAAAGACCAGTTAACAATAGGCAAAGTAACGCTTGATCGAAAATCCAGACGTTGCGCAGTGCTTGATGAGCCAGTTGAGTTAACCGCGACCGAATTTAAAGTCCTTGATTATTTGATGCAAAAGAGTGGCACTATGTGTCGACGCTCACAAATTATTAAAGATGTTTGGACTACTTCATGGCATGGTCCAAGTAAAAATTTAGATATGCATGTTTCATCGTTGCGCCGCAAACTCGGTCCTGGCGCAACTCAACTTCAAACTGTTCGGGGACTGGGGTTTCGGTTTGATGTTGAATGAAAAGCTACGAAGAATTCAACGATAGTTTTCAATCAGGGGCTCAATTGGCCCACCTGATAAAAAGTCCGCTGACAGCCTTAACTCTGCATCTAGATGAAATCATCCACACCACGAAAGATCAAGCACTAATTGAAATTTCACAATCTGCACTGAATGAAGTTACACGGCTGCGTCTTTTAATCGAAAACATTCTCGACACCTGGCGCCTTTCAATAAATCATGAGATAACTGGAATCGACTTAACTCAGATAATTGAAAATTTAGTCAAGAAATGGAATCCAAGATTCAATTCAAAAAATCGACAAATTGTTTTTGAACAAAATGAAAAAGTTTATGCACTTGGTTCTGTTGAAATTGAGCAAGCCGTAATCGAAGTTTTGGTTGATAATTCACTTAATTATGGTGATGGTACAACTCAGATAAAACTTTCCACAGAAGATAACTGGGCAATTATTGAATTCTCAGACGGTGGGCCAGGCATTTCAAAATCTATTCAAGAAAAATTAATGACTTATGGTGCAACTACTGCCGGAAATGGGATTGGGCTTGCTTGGGCAAGGGATCAATTAAATATGGATGGAGGGCGCCTTGAAATTTATTCAATGACCCCAGCCGTATTCAAAATTTATTTAAGGCTAGACAAGGAAATTTAATCGATTGGTAAAACTGTTTCTTCTGGGAAAACCCAGTTGTGATATGCCCAGAATCTAAACATTGTTCCTAGAACCAGGCCAACACCATTGGCACTCAAGTTGTCTGCAAGTGCGCTTTGAAATCCAAGCACGTAATGACTTATCCAAAGGCAAGAAAGGGCAATAACCATTCCAATTGCATTGATTCCTATAAATAAGGTGTATTCACGTTTAAAAGAATTACGTGAACGTTGGTTGAAAGTCCAGTGGCGATTACCAAAATAAGCAAAAGTTGTAGCAAAGACGACGCTTACCACTTTTGCAGTCAGTGGTTTGTCATGCAAAACACCCTGGCCATCGGCAAACCGTAGAAAGTTGAATACGGATAGGTCGATTACATAGGCAAAAATGCCAACAACGCCGAACTTACTTATCTCTCGACTAAAACGCTCAACTAATCCGCGAATGTTCACTCGAATAGCGTATCTGGCTAAGTACCAACGTTTTGTAGCCGCTAATAGCGAGATACCCAATGTTGGAATTTAGGGGTAAATTTCTTCTAGATATTGAAAGGTCTCTGGGGTGGTAGCACGCATTCTGGTCGTTGATGACGATCAAGCGATTTCCGAAATTTTAGGAATCGTGTTGCGCGCTGAAGGTTTTGAACCTTATTTCTGCGCCGACGGAGCTAAAGCTCTCGACGCTTTTCATAAGTGCAATCCCGATTTAGTTTTACTAGACCTTATGCTTCCTGGCCGAGATGGAATTGATATCTGTCGAGCAATTAGATTGGAAAGTGGAATTCCAATTGTGATGCTGACCGCAAGAAGTGATTCTCAAGATATCGTGACTGGTCTTGAATCTGGGGCAGATGATTACATTGTTAAACCGATTAAGAATAAAGAATTAATTGCGCGAATAAGAGCTAGGCTTCGCAAGGTAGAAACACCTTCAACCCAAGAATTAAAAATTGGTGATTTAGACATAGATGTAGCTGGCCATGTTGTTCGTCGCAACAACGAGATACTCCCACTTACTGTGTTGGAATTTAAATTGTTAGTAACTTTGGCTAAGCGACCATGGCAGGTATTCACCCGTGAAGTGTTACTTCAGGAAGTTTGGGAATATCAGCATTCAGCAGACACACGTTTGGTTAACGTTCACGTACAACGTCTTCGTGCCAAAGTTGAAAAAGATCCAGAGCGCCCAGAAATCGTTTTAACGGTACGCGGCGTTGGATACAAGGCAGGAACTGTTTAGTTCGTGAGCGAAGAAACTTCCCGCCTGCAGTTTCCAAAGATTTGGCGGCGCAACCTGCGTCTTCGATTGGTTTCAATCACAGTCGTACTTTCGTCAGTAGTGCTTGGCGCACTTGGAGCACTACTTTTGCAACGGGTCACAACTGGTTTATTGGCCGCTAAAGAAACTAGCGTTTTAACTGAAGCGACTGCGGCCCAACTTGAAGTACAAAGACTTTTAAATGCATCAGACACCGGTATTGGTTCACCGAACGTAACTCGCATTGTTGACTCAGCTATCACTGCAATTGCAGTTCGCGCAGGTTCAACTGGTTCGTACGATGCATTGCTTTTAGCAAATCCAGAACTATCTGGAATGCCAGAGCGTGGCACCAAACTTGTTAATGAAAACTCGATACCAGCGGCACTTCGAACTGCAGTTAGGGAATCTGGCAAGCAGGCTTGGACTTATAGCGTTTTAACTTATGACGATGGGGAAAAAGAAAAAGGCATTGTTGTTGGTTCAACAGTTACTATTCCGCGTGTAGGTGCGTACGAACTTTATTTACTCTTCCCACTAAGTGCTGAACAGCAAACTATTTCTCTTGTTCGCGGCGGTGTAGGAGTAACAGGTGCTGCACTTCTTGTTGGCTTAGGTGTTCTGGCTTGGTTTGTTACCAGCCGAGTCACTGATCCAATTCGTGAAGCAGCACAGGTTGCTGGCGAGTTAGCAAGTGGAGATTTAAATCGAAGATTGACTGTTCGTGGTGATGATGACTTAGCCCGCTTGGCAACTTCCTTTAACGACATGGCTGAAAGTTTGAAGAGTCAGATTAATCGACTTGAACACCTTTCCACATTGCAACAACAATTCGTTTCAGATGTCTCTCATGAACTTAGAACACCTTTAACCACCGTGCGTATGGCAAGTGAAATGATTTATGACTCACGTACACAACTTGATCCCGAAGTTGCCAGATCTGCTGAATTACTTCGCAACCAAGTTGATCGGTTCGACCTTTTATTAAGCGACTTGCTAGAAATGAGCAAAATCGATGCTGGTGCAACACTTCTTGATGTTGCACCATTTGATATAGCAGAGTTAGTTTCGAATGAAATTCAAGCGGCTAGTGAAATTGCAAAAAAACACAAAGCGAACATTGTGCTTTACCAATCAGATACAACTAATTTTGTCGAAGGCGACCCAAGAAGAATTAGTCGAATAATTCGCAACTTATTAGCCAACGCCATTGAACATGCTGAAGAAAAGCAGATTGAAGTCACAATTAAATCCAATGACTCAGCGATAAGTGTTGGCGTGAGAGATTTTGGTCAAGGCATGAATTCTGAAGATTTGGATCGAGTATTTGATCGCTTCTGGCGAGCAGATCCAGCCAGGCAGCGAACTCTTGGCGGTACTGGTTTAGGCCTTTCAATTTCGATTGAAGATGCAAAACTTCATCACGGAAATATTTCAGTCTGGGCGGCTCCAAATAAAGGTGCACATTTCGTATTAACGCTTCCGATTAGGCAAGAGATTGAACTTGTCGAAGTTCCAATTAAGGCAGGTCCAAAGTGAAAAGGATTTTGACTTTAATAGCGGGCGCACTTCTTTTAAGTGCTTGTTCAGGAATTCCAAGTTCAGCGCCTATTAAATATGGGACAGAAATTAATTCGAATACCGCCGATCAATTCATTCAGGTAATTGGTCGCCCCCCAGTTACTGGAATGGATCAATCACAGATTATTAATGGATTTCTTTCATCGCTTGCTGACTCACGCGCTGATTACTTGGTTGCCAAACAGTATTTATTACCTGAGGCCGCAGCTGTTTGGCGACCAAATGCAGGCATAACTATTTACGACTCAACAAGTCTTGATTTCACTTTTGCAGGTGATTTGGCATCAACCAGAATTTCAAAATTTGGTGAAGTTGATCCAAGTGGATACCTCGACATTTCACCTAGTGGAACCCAGCAAGCTGTTAACTTCACTTTGGCCAAAAACGAACAAGGCGAGTGGCGAATTAAACAATTAGCCGATGGCATTTTGCTGACTGCAAATGACGTGGATCGAAGTTTTAATGGATATCCGGTTTATTTCTTAAGCCCGGATAGAAAGAAACTTGTAGCCGATTCGGTTCTTCTGCCTCAATCTGTAACCGGATCAGCAACAGCTCTTGTTCGTGCACTTCTAGATGGGCAGTCAAGAAATTTAGCCTTTGCAACGGTTAATGCATTTCCAACAGGCACAAAACTAAGTTACGAGTCAGTGCCAGTTGATCAAGGTGTGGCAACAGTTGATTTAACCGAACAAGTTTTAAGCGCCGACCAAGCAACTAGAGCACAGATGTGTGCACAAATTGTATGGACGTTAAGTTCACTTCCTAACGTAAGTTCTGTTGAAATTAAGGTTTCTGGTCAGCCGTTTGCCCCATCTGGGTTAAGTCAAAACCAGCGAACCAGCGATTGGGAAAGTTTTAACCCTCAACAAT
>JBEGOT010000020.1:0-4211 GCA_041181865.1 Actinomycetota bacterium
CCTGGACCATCATCGCCACCAACCTGGATTTGCGCATCAAGATGCGCCTGATCACGGCTTGGTCGTTCAATTAACCCAATAATGCGCATCGGGTGCTCTCGGGCAGCTTGGCCAGCAGCAGCTAAGGCATCTGCTTGATTTAATTCATCGGTTAGCACAAGAAGAGTTAAAACCATGCCAACTGTTGGACTGCCCATTCGAGCACGTTCATCGTTAATCGCTGCTGCGACCGCATTTGCATTCGTGTTTTCAAGTTTGATCATGGTCGCCGCCAAGTTCTGCCATCGCGTGCCATCATCTCGTAGGCACTGTGAGGTCCCCAGCCACCAGATGCGTATTGGTCAGGTTTGCCGTTATTTGCCCAGAAATCCAAAATCGGATCAAGAATCTTCCACTGGGATTCAACTTCTTCATGGCGCGGGAAAAGCGGAGGATCACCTAGCAAAACATCCAAAATTAAACGCTCGTAAGCTTCTGGGCTATCTTCGGTGAACGAGGCACCATAGCCAAAGTCCATGTTCACATCGCGAACTTCCATAGAACTTCCTGGAACTTTCGAGCCAAAGCGAACTGTTAAGCCTTCATCGGGCTGAATGCGGAACACAAATGCGTTATTACTTAATTCCTGAGTGCTTGAAGCACTAAATGGCAGGTGCGGGGCACGCTTAAATACCACGGCAACTTCAGTGACTCTTCGTCCAAGACGTTTGCCAGTACGTAAATAGAACGGAACACCAGCCCATCTGCGGTTATCAATGTCTAATCGGATAGCGGCAAAAGTTTCTGTTGTTGAATTTGGGTCAATTCCGTCTTCTTGAAGGTAACCCTTAACCTCAACTCCACCTTGCCACCCTGAAGCATATTGGCCACGGGCTGTGTGCGCGGCGATGTCTTTAGGGATAACGATCGCATTTAGGACTTTTTCTTTTTCAATTCGAACGGCATCTGCTTGAAATGAGGTTGGTTCCTCCATGGCAGCTAAAGCAACTAGCTGAAGCAAATGGTTTTGAATCACATCTCTAGCAGCGCCAATGCCGTCGTAATAACCAGCACGTCCAGCGATACCGATATCTTCGGCCATGGTGATCTGAACATGGTCGACATAATTGGCATTCCAGATAGGTTCATACATTGCATTTGCAAACCTGATGGCCAGCATGTTCTGCACAGTTTCTTTACCCAAGTAATGGTCGATGCGAAATACGCTGCCACTTGGAAAAACAGTTCCAACAACTTTGTTGAGTTCTCTAGCACTTGTTGCATTATGGCCAAATGGTTTTTCAACGACAACTCGACGCCAAGCACCTTCTTTTGAATCTGCAAGGCCTGAACGCTTTAGTTGCTCAAGGACGGTAGGAAAAAGTCCTGGTGGAATTGATAAGTAGAAAGCATGGTTGCCCCCAGTGCCACGTTTTTCATCTAATTCATCCACCACGCGTTTTAATTCATCAAATGAATCATCACTATTTAGATCGCCAGCAACAAATTTGATCCCTGAAGCTAGTTGCTGCCAGACATCGTCACGAAATTCAGTTCGGGCATGTTCGCGCACTGAATCGCGAACAATTTGAGCGAAATCTTGATCGGCCCATTCACGTCTTGCAAAGCCAACAAGTGCAAAACCTGGCGGAAGTAATCCTCTGTTAGCCAGATCATAAATCGCTGGCATGATTTTTTTGCGCGCAAGATCGCCAGTTACCCCAAATAAAACTAGACCACAGGGTCCAGCAACTCTTGGTAACCGTCGATCATCAGGATCGCGCAGGGGATTGTTCACTTAGCACTCTTGAGCGCGTCAGCTAGGCCAGAAAGAAGTTGTTCCCAGGCCTTGATGAATTTGTCGACACCTTCTTTTTCAAGAGTTGCAAAGACTTCATCAAAATTGATTCCAAGTGAAGTTAGTTCTGAAATTACGCCGTGAGATTCAGGGTAGTTGCCATTAATTGTGTTACCGCGAACCTGACCATGATCAGCAACTGCATTTAAAGTTCCTTCAGGCATAGTGTTAACACAACCATCAGCAACTAATTCAATTACATACAAAGTGTCTGGGTAAGCCGGATCTTTCACACCGGTTGATGCCCAAAGCGGACGTTGTGGGTGAGCGCCGGCTTCAGCAAGGTCTAACCAACGGGAATCAGTTAAGAGTTTTTCATATACTTCCCAAGCAAGCTGAGCATTGGCAACTGCCGCCTTACCCTTCATAGCAAGTGCGTTTGGTGTACCGATTGCATCAAGTTTGCTATCAATAAGAGTGTCCACACGGGATACGAAAAATGATGCAACTGAATCAATCTTGCTCAAATCAAGACCGTTAGCTTTAGCTTTTTCTAAACCAGCAAGCCAGGCTGCAATAACTTGCTTGTAGCGGGCAACTGAGAAAATCAAAGTTACATTGACGCTGATGCCACTTGCGATCACTTCGGTAATCGCTGGAAGCCCTGCATCAGTTGCTGGAATTTTGATCATCAAGTTTGGTTGATCAACTTTTGCCCAAAGTTCTTTGGCTTGAGCGATTGTGCCAGCAGTGTCATTTGCTAAACGAGGATCAACTTCAAGTGAAACGCGTCCATCAAAGCCATGGCTTTCGTGGTAAACCTTGCTAAATATCTGACAGGCAAGTTTTACGTCAGTAACAGTTAGTTCCTTCACTGCAACGTCTACTGGACTATCTGATAGTTGCTTTAATTGCGGTTGATATTCAGCCACACCTGAAGTTAAAGCTTTTTCGAAAATACTTGGGTTAGTTGTAACGCCAACCACAGATTTAGTTTCAATAAGTTCTTTAAGGTTGCCAGATTCAATGCGATGGCGATCCAAGTCATCAAGCCAGACTGAAACGCCGGCTTGGCTTAATGCCGCTAAGTTCTTGTTTTGCATTAGATTCCTTCCTTTACAGCAGCGATAACTGCATCTGAAGTGATTCCAAATTCTTGGTAAAGCTTGCCAGCGCCAGCAGAAGCTCCAAAGTGTTCAATACTTACGCACTTTCCGCTTGAGCCAACATATTTCCACCAACCCTGGGCGATCCCAGCTTCAATCGAAACGCGGTTGGTAACACTTGCTGGAAGGATTTCAGCTTTGTAGGAATCTGATTGTTCTTCAAACCATTCGACACACGGAACCGAAACAACTCTGGTTGCGATGCCATCAGATTCAAGTTTGCTTGCCGCTTCAAGAGCGATTGCAACTTCAGAACCAGTGGCAAGCACAATTGCTTGAGGATGTTTACTTGCTTCCTTAATTACATAAGCGCCTTTGCCAACTTTGCTCACATCACTGGTTGCTGGGTTATCAAGAACTGGAAGATTCTGGCGAGATAAACAAAGCGCTACTGGGTTCCTGCGACCCATAGCAATCTGCCAAACAGTTGCGGTTTCATTTGCATCTGCTGGACGAGTGACATCCAAATTAGGAATTGCGCGAAGTGACCACAGGTGTTCAATTGGTTGATGGGTTGGACCATCTTCACCAAGGCCGATTGAATCGTGCGTCCACACATACTTAACTGGCAGATTCATTAAAGCTGCTAGCCGAACTGCGCCACGCATGAAATCGCTAAAAACTAGGAAAGTTCCCCCAAATGGTTTAACAAATCCACCTAGAGCTGCGCCATTTAATACTGCGCCCATTGCAAACTCGCGAATACCAAAGTGCAGGATGCGACCGTACGGACTTGCATCAGACATCTTTGAATCAGCAGGTAAGAAGCTCTTGCCGTGTTCAATCGTCGTTAGGTTGCTTTCGCCAAGATCAGCTGACCCGCCCCAGAATTCTGGAACTACAGATGCAATCGCGTTAATCACATCACCGGATGCTTTGCGGGTGGCAATTTCTTTGCCAACTTCAAACTTAGGAATAGCTTTTTCATAACCTTCAGGAAGTTTTCCGCTAATTAGGCGATCAAGAAGTTTTGAGCCTTCTGGATTTGAATTGCGCCAAGAAGCCAATTGTTCATTCCACTTGGCATGTAATTCTTGGCCACGCTTTGCTACCTGGCGAGTGTGGTTAATAACTTCAGTTGACACATCAAATGATTTTGTTGGATCGATGCCAAGAGCTGTCTTAGTTGCAGCAATTTCATCTTCGCCCAAAGCACTGCCATGGATCTTTCCAGTGTTCTGTAATTTAGGTGCTGGCCAGCCGATTATGTTGCGTACTCTAATAATCGATGGACGATCCGTAACTTTAACAACTCTTGCAATCGCTTC
>JBEGOT010000021.1:0-4903 GCA_041181865.1 Actinomycetota bacterium
AGTTCCAGGCTGCAGGAAATCCGTTAAACCAGTTATCACTTGTTTCGATGTCAGTTCTGGCAAACCAAAGTGCGGAAAACAAAATCATGAACCCAGCCAAAACTGACTCAGAACGCTTCGGAAGCATTTCAGTTTGTGCCATAAACGCGATTGGCACGATTACGCAGGTCACGTAATCAACAACTAAGTCCAAAATGTTTCCGTCGATTCGCGGTGCGTGCACCACGACATCAAACTTTCTTGCAACTGGGCCATCCAGGCCATCGATTACTTGGGAAACTAAAAGCCAAATCAAGGCCATCCGAATGTCGCCATCGAAAATTGCTTGCAGGGCAAGCAACCCCACCACAGCGCCACTTGCTGTAAGTGTGTGAATTGCATATCCAGCTTGGCGCTGGAGCCTAGATGATGTCATTTGAAAGTTTTATGAACTGCCACTGCGGCGACGTTCAATTCGGCGAGTAGCGCCAGATTGGGCATGGCTTGCGCGACCTTGGCTGTCAGTGTGACTTTCGCCGCCCTGCTTAGCGCCCTTTTGCTTTTTCTTTTCTAGGGCAGCAAGGAATGCAGCCTTAGCCGGATCTTTTTCAGGTTTTGAATTAGCCATGGGTCTATTTTAGACAATTAGCCGTTGGCACTCGGGCCTATCCCAGGACAAACAAATAGCGGCTATGAACCCGAGATCACAGCCGCTATTTGCTTTTTATCTACTGCTTAGCAGTATTTCGGATTGCCACACCAACTAGGACGAACATTACGCCCACGCCGGCTGCAAGTGCTGATACACCAAAAGAAACCACTGATGTGAACAATGAGGCACGTAGGAAGGAGCCGTTCATAGCTACTACACGTAGTGGATCTTCACGATCTAGTTCAGCGTAAGTCTTACCATTTGTTGCCTTTAGCGCGTGCTCAGCGATCATGTTGGCTTCCTGAAAAGCGGTTAAAGGTCCAGCAACTGCAAGTCCTGCATATTTTGGGGAATCTTCAGAAACTGTGATGTTTTCAGCAGCTAGCTTGTTGTGCACCATGTTGTAACTGATTCCGCCAGCAACAATAAAAATTGCACCAATAATGATGGCAATTAAGCCTATTTTCTTGTTATCTTTCATGATCTAATGCCTTTCCGACATCTAACGCATTAACTCTTTTGTCATGCTCCTACATTTATGAAATTACTCCTATAAAACCCTTTAATTGCGCCAAAAACGTGTCTACTAACTCACATCAAAGTTGTTAGTTAGATCAAAGTTGCAGGCGTAGGATTAATAGAAATAGCAAATCTTGCACAAATAAATTCTTGAGGTAATTTAATTTCCGTGGACAATCACTCAAAAGGTCGACTGTTAGTAACCATCCAATTTATTTTGCTCGGTGGATTAGTTTTTATTTCTTCTGATGATATTTTTGCAGGAAATAAAACCATCGACACCGTTGGTGGAACTTTAGAATTTCTTGGCTTCCTTGTTGTGATTTTGGGATTTGGGGGACTTGGTAAGTCGCTAACGGCAAATCCAGTCCCGCTTAAACAAGCCCAGCTAATTACCAATGGCATTTATTCACGAGTGCGTCACCCAATTTACTTAGGACTAGTGCTGGCAACTTTAGGTATGACACTTTCAAGCGGCTCGCAAATTAAGTTTTTATTTTGGGTGTTATTGGTTGCACTTTTCGCGCTCAAAATTAAGTTCGAAGAAGCAATGCTCATCCAGACTTACCCGGCATACCGCGATTACCAAGCCAAAGTGCCTGGCCTTATTCCAAATCTGATTCCAAAGCGCTTAAAGTGAGCCGATAAAGTAGCAAGATGAATGACTGGCCACTTGCGCGCAAATATGCAGTCAGTGGCTGGGTAATTCTGGTAGTTGCCTATTTATTCTTTGCCGGCATTCCATTCGATCGGGCAAATCAATTAATTCTGATACTTACAGCAGCCCTGGCATTTTCGGTGGGCAAAGATCACGGACCACTTCGAATTTTCGCTGATTGGATTCCTTTTTTTATTTTGCTTTATGCCTATGACTTCAGTCGCGGGGCAGCAGATCAGTTTGGCCGGCCAGTTTTAGTTGAGCAAATTTATGACATCGAACTTTCCTGGTTTGGGATTAACGGTCAGATTCCAACAGTTTGGTTCCAGCAGTACCTTTTTCAATCAGAAACAATTCCGTTATGGGAATCTTTAATCGCTCTTGTTTACACATCACACTTTGTTGTTCCATGGGCAATTATTGGAACGCTTTACATCCGTAATCGAGATTTATGGAAGAAGTTTGCAAGGCGAATTATTCTAATTTCACTTGGAGCATTAATTACTTACATCCTCTTGCCGGCAGCCCCACCTTGGTATGCGGCAAATAGTGGAATTGGACCCGAAGTTCTTCGCATTTCAACAAGAGGTTGGTCAGCTCTTGGTATTCCAGTGGCTGGACAAATTATTTCGCTGGGCCAAGGGGTGGTTAATCAAGTTGCTGCAATTCCATCCTTGCATGCAGGTATGGCAATCTTGATTTCGATATTCTTTTGGTCGCGAGTGCAATTGGCTATGAAATTATTCTTAATTATCTACAGTCTGGCTATGGTTTTCACTCTTGTTTATGGAGGAGAGCATTACGTATTTGATGCTTTCCTTGGGGGCATTTATGCCTGGCTAGTTCACTTTGGATGCCAGCATTGGGAACGGCGATCTAAATGACTTACATTCCAGTAAAAGGCGAACCTTTCTCAGTATCTATGGGCCTTCGCGCCATGGATTTAGATAAATGGATCGAAATAGATGAACATTTCGAAAGTGAAATAAATCAGAAAAAACAATTACTGGCAGACAAACATGGTCTAGTCTTTGCAGCACTTCCAGAAGGTTTAGCGGGATCAATTGAAACATTTGAAATGCTTAGCGAATACCTGCCCAAGCATTTTCCAGATCGATTTAAAGCCCCAATTAAAGTTGATCCTAATTTGCATCCACTTGAAGCTGCCAGTCTTTTGGTGCAAGAAGACTTGGTTATCATGAGCCAGCAAGATGAACAATGGGCATTAACGGCCGCAAGTGTTTGTTTCCCAAGTCGCTGGGACTTAACCACAAAAGTTGGCGCTGACTTGCATCAAATACATCAGCCAGTCCCGCACTACGAAGAGCGAATTGGTAAGGCGACCGATGCCATGTTCCATAAGATCACCTCAGATCGCCCGGTTTGGAGAGTTAACTGGACAGTTCTAGATAGTCCAGAACTTTTTCAGCCAGCTGAAACCGGACGCAAAGCAAGGCGCCATGAAGAGCAAGACATGCAATCTTTTGGACAATCAATGTTTTTTAGAACGGAACGCCAAACCCTTTGGAAACTTCCAAAATCTGGCGACATTCTTTTCACAATTCGCACCTATGTTGATTCACTTGCCAGCCTTGACCAGCGCTATCCAGAATTTCGAGAGCACCTGGGGCGAACACTTTCAACTGTTAGTGATCAGACCAGGGACTACAAAGGCTGGTCGCCGATCTGGTCAGATCTGATGAAGTGGACCGGACAAAGCGCCTAATTCCAATGTTTTTAGAGTGTTTCAATAACTAATTAACGTGTAACCAGAGGGTCTAGTGGTAAACCTGTGAATAGGCAGGTTATCCTCGTAAAGAAGTAAATCCCATCAATCGCAATCGCTGGGGAAGGCAAATTGCGAAAGTACTGATGGGAGAAATAAGAGATGACCAAGTCATCTGGCGCACGTGGTGTTGTGTTTATTCACAGCGCCCCTAAAGCGCTTTGCACACATATTGAATGGACCCTTGGTGGGGTTCTTGGTGCAACCGTTCACCTTGATTGGGTTGAGCAACCAGTGCTTCCTGGCGCAATGCGTTCTGAACTTTCTTGGACAGGTAACCCTGGATTAGCAGCTGATATCACTTCACGTCTTCGCGCTTATCCAAACTTAAGATTTGAAGTAACTGAAGAACCAAGCAATGGTTTTGATGGACAGCGTTATGTTTCAACGCCAACACTCGGTCTTTGGCAAAGTCCGATGGGTGCTTTTGGTGAAGTTCACATTCCTGAAGAAAAACTTCGTCACGCCGTTTCTGATGCGGTAACCAAAGGTGAGTCACTACTAGAAGCAATCGACTTAGTTTTGGGCAGTGCGTGGGATCGAGAACTTGAACCATTTAGGTATGCAGGCGATGGGGTTCCAGTGCGTTGGCTGCATCAAGTCAGTTAAACAGAATTAAAAAACAAAAGACGACCAAGTTGGTCGCTTTTTATTTAGTTCATTAAAGCGGAATATTTCCGTGATTACCGCGAGTGAAACTACCATCTGGTTTAGCTGCAGCAGCAAGTGCTTTAGCTAGGGCTGTTCTGGTCTTAGTTGGTTCAACAATTTCATCAACTGCGCCAAGTTCAACGCAGCGTGGCAATCCGCCAGCTGTGATCTTGTGTTCTTCGGCTAATTCATTTTCAACGCGTTCGCGATCTTCTGGAGCAACTTCGGCTAAGCGGCGACGGTGCAAAATACGGATCGCAGCTACTGGACCCATAACAGCAACTTCAGCTCCATCCCAAGCCATGACGTGGGTTGCACCTAAACTACGAGAGTTCATTGCGATGTATGCACCGCCGTATGACTTTCGGGTCACACAGGTAATTCTTGGCACAACACATTCAGCAAAGGCGTGAAGTAATTTGGCGCCGCGACGAACAACACCGTCCCATTCTTGGCCAACACCAGGCAAATAACCAGGAACATCAACCATTACAAGTAGTGGAATACCAAGGGCGTCACACATCCGAACGAATCTGGATCCTTTTTCAGCAGATGTCGCATCTAAACAGCCACCCAAGCGAAGCGGGTTATTAGCAATCACGCCAACAGTTCGACCACCGAAGCGACCAAGTGCTGTTACCAAGTTAGGTGCCCAGCG
>JBEGOT010000022.1:0-3598 GCA_041181865.1 Actinomycetota bacterium
ATATACGTGAACTTCGCAGATTGACTCTTGTTGTATTCCCTCAAGAAGTAATCCGATGCCATCGCCATGGAAGACTCGAAGTTTGTCATGACCGTGGTTTTGCGCGTAGCCAACTACGTCACAGATTCCTGCGGTGTGAACATCTATCGCGACTACAGCTTTGCCTTTTGCAAGAAGTGCCATGCTGTGCTGACCCATGCCAGCCCCAAAGTCGATGATCACTTCAGAGCTATCTAAAACTTGACGATAATCCTGCGACTTTAAATCTGGTGCAATCGCATACTTGGGTAGCAAAGTTTCAAGTATGTTTAATCTGGTTTCAGATAAGCGTCCTTTTCGCCCAGCGAAAGTTCGGATTAGAGGTCGCTTTTGCCCAGATTTATCGGTTGGGTAGATTTGGGGCAGCACATTTATAAGGCTACAAGAACAGCGCCCTAGGAGGCTAAAGTGCAATTTGATGGGTTGATCGTCCCGGTAATCACACAATTTGATGAAAACGGACAGGTAGACACCAAAGGTGTTGCCGCCTTCACTGAAATTTTGATCGAACAAGGCGTTAACGGTTTAGTTGCCTGTGGCACAACAGGTGAGGCTTATGCACTAACTCCTGATGAGCGTCACTTAGTAACTCAAACAATCATGAAACAAAATAATGGGCGCCTTCCAGTTCTTTCAGGTGTTGGCGGAATGTCGACTAATGCAGCACTTGATCATGCCGCACTTGCTAAGCGCATGGAATGTGATGGTTTAATGCTTGCTGCACCTGCTTACAGCGTGCCAACTGAAGATGAACTTGCAGCGCACACTTTAACTGTCGTTAATGCAGTCAAGTTGCCAACAGTTCTTTACGATTACCCAGCACGTATCGGCGTTAGCTACACTCAGCACGCCCTTGAACAAGTTGCTGATAATGAATACATCATCGGGATTAAGGAAGCCAGTGGCGACTTAACCCGCATCCCAATGCTTCAGAACAACTTCGCTGGTCGCATTGAACCAGTTTGTGGTGCTGACGTGGATTCAATCGAATTCTTTAAAGCTGGCGTAACTTCATGGATTGCCGGTATCGCAAATGCACTACCTAAGGCTCACCTTGGAATCCTCAATCCAGCAACTCGTGCTGAAGCCTATGCAGCTATCAAGCCGTTGCTAGTGAATGCTGAATCAGGTCAATATATTAATAAGACCAAGGCACTTCTTGGAATTCTTGGTTTCCCAAGCAACTTCCTACGTGGACCACTAAAGCCACTTGATGCAGCAAGTGTGAATGAACTTCGCGGCCTTGTTGAGCAGGCAGGCGATTGGGCACCAAAACTTGCTTAAGAAATTTAAGCAAAATAAAAACGGCGCAGATTACTCTGCGCCGTTTTTATTTCTTTAATTAGATTAAATAAAGAATTAGTGCAGCACCAGCTAGTGATAGATCCTTTAGAAAATTTGTCTGTTCTGACATCTTTGCCATTGCATCTGTTTCTTTCCAGAATGGGTGCATTAGGAATGCTGTTGGGACCAGAAAGATTACAAGCAGTAGTCCACCAAGGCTGTTGCCAAGAATGACAAGTACAGCGCCAACGATCATTAATAGACCTGAACCAAGAACGCTTAGCTTTGCAGCAGGTACGCCCTTTGACTTTGCGTAACCAGCCATAGCGTCAGCAGCTTTGAAGTGACCTAGTCCAGAAGCTAAGAAGATTAGCGAAAACAGCACACGGCCGATGATTTCTAGTGCGTCCACAGACGTACTCCTTTAATTAGTAGAGCGAATTTCTCTTTGAATGAAGATTACCAGATAGTTGAAATTTCATCTACTTTCGGATGGGCGTGTCTGGCGTTAGCCTTGTGGGATGTGGCTTTGGGAATCCCTTTCAAAACCGTGGCAAAAAGCTCTACTTGAGGTTAAGCCTGAAATTGAAGCCATTGAAAAGGCACTAGATCGGCAGGGAACTTTTAATCCTGGTCCAGAGAAGATTTTTATTGCTCTTGGTCAAAGTCCTGATGAATTCAGGGTTGTAATTGTTGGCCAGGATCCATACCCAAATCCAAACCAAGCCATGGGGCTAGCTTTTTCAATTCCAGCTGAGCAAAAATCAGTTCCACCAACACTTCGAAACATTCAAAAAGAATTCGAATCCGATATTGGTAAGACTCTTGGAAATGATCTAAGCACCTGGAAAGAATCTGGCGTGCTCTTATTAAACCGCATCTTAACTTGCAGATCTGAAGAATCGTTATCCCATGAAAAATTGGGCTGGCAAAGTATTACAAACCAAATAATTACTTCGGTTATAGAAGCAAATCCAAATACTGTGGCTATTCTGTGGGGCAATTATGCATCTGCTGTTGAACCTCTATTTAATCCAAAGCTAGTGATCAAATCGGTTCATCCATCACCACTTAGTTCTCATCGTGGATTCTTTGGCTCAAAGCCATTCTCTAAAGCGAATCAACTGCTGGCAGATACTGGGCAGCAACCAATCGATTGGGCATAATCAAAACATGGTTTTTTCGGAAAAAGTTTTACTAGCTGAACTTGTGATGAGTATTGACCGGCTAATGGAAGCAGCCAAAAAGGCACCAATAGTTGAAGGTGAATGGACCCCTGCAATAGTTCTTGGACACATCTCACAGGTTGATGAACAAGTTTGGCTAACTCGCGTGCAGCTAATGGTTGATACACAAAAGGCAGGCGGGCAAGAACCGAAGTTTGCTTGGTGGGAACCAGATCCAATTGCAACTGCAGAAAAGTTTAAGGACTATGACCTTGAATTAGCTTGCGCCGAAGCGCTTCAAGCCAGAACTAAATTGGTTACTTATCTAAATTCACTTGATCCCGATCAGTGGGATGCCAATGCAACTCATGCCACTTTTGGATCTTTGGATGTTCGAGAACTCATATTCCAGACCCTTAGCCACGACGAGGAACACCGCGAAAGTTTCGTTTAACGCGAAATCTACGCTGCTTTCACTTGGCTTTTAGCCACCCGAGGTAATCTGTAATTATGCAAACCTCATATGTAGTAATTGGCCTAGTTGTTTTGGTCGCACTTTTCTTCGTTGCTCAATACAACAAATTAATTCGTTTAAATGTGACTGTTGATGAAGCATTCGGTCAGATCGAAGTTCAGCTGCAGCGCCGTGCTGACTTAATTCCAAACCTGGTCGAAACAGTTAAAGGTTATGCAAGTCATGAACGCAACACACTAGATAGTGTGACTGAAGCTCGGTCAAAGACAACTAGCGCGCACGGTTTAAATGAAGTGGCTGCTGCTGACAATATGATGACTAGTGCTCTTCGTGGACTACTTGCAATTTCTGAGTCGTACCCAGATCTAAAAGCATCTGAGAATTTTCGAGCACTTCAAGAAGAGCTGGCAAGTACCGAAAACAAAATTGGATTCGCCCGTCAGTATTACAACGACAACGTAAGTTCACTTAATCAATCAATCACGACAATCCCAGGAAAATTCTTTGCCGGGCCGGCCAATGTTAAGGCTCGTGATTTCTACGTGGTTGATGATCCAACCAAGCGCGATGTTCCAAAAGTTCAGTTCTAGGTAATAGGTAGTTTTGTCAGACTTTAGAGCACGGCAATCTGAAA
>JBEGOT010000023.1:0-6230 GCA_041181865.1 Actinomycetota bacterium
GCTGTTGCAGCCACAAAACAGGCACACAAAGCTGCCGGACGTGAATTTAACTTAGGTTCGCCAAAACAACTTCAAGAAGTTTTATTTGAAGAACGTGGGTTACCTAAGACAAAGAAAATCAAAACTGGGTACACAACCGATGCTGATGCACTTCAAGGCTTACTCGCTAAATTTCCAGATGATGAATTACTAATTGGATTACTTCGGTTCCGTGAAGTTAGTAAATTGCGCCAGACGGTAACTGGTTTACTTGCTTGCGTTGCCGATGATGGTCGCATCCACACAACTTTTAATCAAATGGTTGCAGCAACTGGAAGGTTAAGTAGTACTGAACCTAATTTGCAGAATATTCCAATTAGAACCGATGAAGGCGTCCGGATCCGCAGCACATTTGTGGTGGGCAAGGGTTATGAGACATTGCTTACTGCTGACTACAGCCAAATTGAACTTCGCGTGATGGCACATCTTTCTCAAGATGAAGGTTTGATCGAAGCACTTAAATCTGGTGAAGATTTGCACACGACAGTTGGTTCATATGTATTTGGCGTCGATAAAAAGGATGTCGATGCCGAAATGCGTAGAAAAATTAAAGCCATGTCATACGGCCTTGCCTATGGACTATCAGCTTTTGGATTAGCCAACCAGTTAAACATTTCAACTGGTGAAGCTAAGTCTTTGATGGACACATACTTTGAACGCTTTGGTGGTGTTCGAGATTACTTAGCCAATGTGGTTAAAGAAGCGCGCAAACTTGGTTACACCGAATCAATCATGGGACGTCGGCGCTACTTGCCAGATTTAAATAGTGATAATCGTCAGCTTCGCGAGATGGCAGAACGCATGGCACTAAATGCTCCGATCCAAGGATCGGCAGCTGACTTAGTGAAAGTTGCCATGCTCAATGTTGATGCAGCGCTAAAGACTGCTGGGGTTAACAGTCGACTTCTACTTCAGGTTCACGATGAACTGGTAATTGAGGTTGCCAAGGGTGAACTAGAACAAGTTAAGGCTCTAGTTACCGAAAATATGGCCAAAGTGGGCATTGTGGGGCAGTTAAGCGTGCCGATGGATGTTCAACTGGGTGTTGGCAAGAGTTGGTCTGAAGCTGCTCACTAGCGGTTTTGCCTTTAATTAAAGGCATCTCTATTCTTAGAAGGTTGCATTTTGCCTTTGTCTTAGACATAGAAGATAAAGCGCTTTAAGGCTTAAAAAATCTTAAAAAGATCTGCAGCATAAACATCTACATCTATCCACCAGAGGGCATTTACTTAATGACCGTTACTACAACTAAGAGCTCAATTACTGTTAATGACATTGGCTCTGCCGAGGAATTCCTCGCTGCAATTGATAAGACAATCAAACCTTTCAATGATGGTGACATCGTCGAAGGCATCATCGTAAAAGTAGACCGTGACGAAGTTCTTCTAGACATCGGCTACAAAACTGAAGGCATCATTCCTTCTCGCGAGCTAAGCATCAAGCACGATGTGAATCCAGATGAAATCGTCAAAGTTGGCGACACTGTTGAAGCTCTAGTTCTTCAAAAAGAAGACAAAGAAGGCCGTTTAATTCTTTCTAAGAAGCGCGCACAATACGAACGCGCATGGGGCGACATCGAAAAAGTTAAAGAAGAAGATGGCGTCGTTACCGGAACTGTTATTGAAGTTGTTAAGGGTGGCCTAATCGTTGACATCGGTCTTCGTGGCTTCCTTCCAGCATCACTTGTTGAAATGCGCCGTGTGCGCGACCTTGCTCCGTACATCGGTAAGCAAATGGAAGCAAAGATCATCGAACTTGATAAGAACCGCAACAACGTTGTGCTTTCTCGTCGTGCATACCTTGAAAGCTCACAGAGTGCTGTTCGTCACGGCTTCCTAAACCAACTAGAACGCGGACAAATCCGTAAGGGTGTTGTTTCAAGCATCGTTAACTTCGGTGCATTCGTTGACCTAGGTGGCGTAGACGGTCTAGTTCATGTTTCTGAACTTTCATGGGAACACGTAGATCACCCATCAAAGGTGGTTGAAGTTGGCCAAGAAGTAACTGTTGAAGTTCTAGAAGTTGATTTCGAACGTGAGCGCGTTTCACTTTCACTTAAGTCAACTCAAGAAGATCCATGGCAGCACTTCGCCCGTACCCACCAAATGGGTCAGGTTGTTCCAGGTGAAGTAACCAAACTAGTTCCATTCGGTGCATTCATCCGCGTCAGCGATGGCATTGAAGGTCTAGTTCACATCTCTGAACTATCAGGTCGCCATGTAGAAATTCCAGAACAGGTTGTTCAGGTTGGCGATTCAGTATTCGTGAAGGTTATCGACATCGATCTAGAACGTCGTCGCATTTCTTTATCACTACGTCAAGCAAATGATGACGTGGCTGTTGAAGGTGAAGGCACATTCGATGCTTCGCTATACGGTCTAAATCAGTATGACGAAAACGGTAACTACATCTACCCAGAAGGTTTCGATCCAGAAACTAACGACTGGTTACCAGGTCACGAAGAAGCTAAGGCTAAGTGGGAACAGCAATACGCTGAAGCACACGCTAAGTGGGAAGCCCACAAAGTGCAGGCTGCAAAGAATGGTGGCGAAGACGCTGCGCCAGCAGCAGCTCAGCCAGCTTCAGAAGGCACACTTGCTGATGACAGCGCGCTAGCTGCTCTTCGCGACAAGCTAGCGGATAACTAAAAAGTTCTTCAGAACTCTAATAAAAGAACCGCAAGGGAAACCTTGCGGTTCTTTTATTTTCGCTCGGAAATCTAGCAAGTGGGAAGCAAGTAACCTTGAAGTGTGTTAGTTGCTTTAACTGGTGGAATAGCCTCGGGCAAATCAACTGTTGCGCAGTTATTTAGGGATCATGGCGCAGTTGTGATCAAAGCCGATGACCTTGCCAAAGAAGTTGTTGATGCCGGTGGCCGAGCACATGCAGCCGTATTGGCACACTTTGGCCCAGAAATTATCAATCCACAAGGTGTGATTGATCGAAGTAAGTTGGCACAGATTGTTTTTAATAACCCACAAGAATTAAAGACCTTAGAGCAGATCACGCATCCTGCAGTTCAGTCAGAACTTGCTGATCGCATTGCCGCATTGCCAAAAGATTCCATCGTTATTTATGAAGTTCCACTTTTGATTGAAAAGAACTTATTTAGCAAATTCGATAAGTCAATTGCAGTGATTGCTGATCTTGGCCTTCGCAAAGAACGCGCCATCGCACGTGGGGTAATGGACACTGATTTTGATGCCCGCGTTGAAAATCAGACAACTGATGAACTTCGTGAGGAACTTGTTGATTACACGATCTATAACAACGGCACACTTTCGCAATTAGCACAACAGGTGGATGACATCTGGTCGAAGCTAACCTCGTAACCTTGTATTTATGGCCCGTCCGGTAACTGATCTTCAGCGCACTGTTGCGCCCTTTGAAGTCATCAGTGAATTCAAACCAAGTGGTGACCAGCCAGCTGCGATTGAAGAATTAGCCAAGCGAATCAATCGCGGCGATAAAGACGTCGTGCTACTTGGTGCAACTGGTACCGGTAAAAGTGCCACCACAGCCTGGTTAATTGAAAAGTTGCAGCGGCCAACGTTGGTTTTAGCGCCGAATAAAACATTGGCAGCACAGCTTGCCAATGAATTTCGTGAACTGCTTCCAAATAACGCAGTTGAGTATTTTGTTTCGTATTACGACTATTACCAACCGGAAGCATACATTCCACAATCTGACACTTTTATTGAAAAAGATTCGTCAATTAACGAAGAAGTCGAACGACTTAGGCACAGCGCAACAAATAGTTTGCTAACCAGGCGAGATGTTGTGGTGGTGGCTTCTGTTTCTTGTATTTATGGATTGGGTACACCGCAAGAGTATGTAGATCGGATGGTTCGTCTTCGAGTTGGCGAAAGTATTGACCGCGATACATTGCTGCGAAAACTTGTTGATATTCAATACAACCGAAATGACATTGCCTTTACTCGTGGAACTTTCCGCGTTCGTGGCGACACCGTTGAGGTTTATCCGGTTTATGAAGAACACCCGATTCGTATTGAAATGTTTGGCGATGAAATCGATCGCTTAATGTCCTTACATCCAGTAACAGGTGAAATCCTGACTGAAGATAAAGAAATTTATGTTTTTCCGGCTTCGCACTACACCGCTGGTCCGGAACGCATGAGCCAAGCGATTGCGTCAATTGAAAATGAACTAGCACAGCGACTTCTTGAACTTGAACGTGAAGGAAAACTACTTGAAGCCCAACGCCTAAAGATGCGCACTTCCTATGACATCGAAATGATGCAAAATCTTGGATTTTGTAGTGGGATCGAAAACTACTCGCGTCACATTGATGGACGTGAAGCAGGCTCAGCGCCTAACTGCTTGCTTGATTACTTCCCAGAAGACTTCTTGCTGGTAATCGATGAAAGCCACGTAACTGTTTCGCAGATTGGTGCGATGTATAACGGCGATGCATCACGCAAGAAGACTTTGGTTGAGCACGGATTCCGCTTGCCAAGCGCCCTTGATAACCGGCCACTAAAGTTCGATGAGTTTTTGGAACGAATTACTCAGACGGTTTATCTTTCAGCAACACCTGGACCATATGAACTTGAGAAAGTAAAGAACGATGTGGTCGAACAGGTTATTCGCCCAACTGGTTTAGTCGATCCAGAAATTGTCATCAAGCCAACTAAGGGTCAGATCGATGACTTAATGCATGAAATCAAGATTCGCGCTGAAAAAGACGAACGTGTTCTAGTTACAACGCTTACTAAAAAGATGGCTGAAGATTTAACCGATTACTTTCTTGAGCAGGGGATTAGAGTCCGATACTTGCACTCTGAAGTGGACACTTTGCGTCGCGTTGAATTACTTCGAGAACTTCGCCTTGGTGAATACGACGTCCTAGTTGGTATTAACTTGCTGCGCGAAGGTTTGGACTTACCTGAAGTTTCGTTGGTTTCGATTCTTGATGCCGATAAAGAAGGATTTCTAAGAAGCCAGCGAAGCTTGATTCAGACTATAGGTCGCGCTGCTCGTAACGTTTCTGGTCAAGTTCACATGTATGCCGACAAGATTACTGATTCGATGACTTTTGCGATCGAAGAAACTAATCGTCGCCGCGCAAAACAAATCGCTTACAACCTTGAACATGGCATTGATCCAGCACCACTTCGCAAGAAGATCGCTGACATAACTGATCTAATTGTTAGAGAAGATTCAGATAATGAAGAATTCCTAACAGTTGCTGGAAAGAAACTCAAAGATGCGGCTATTACCAAAGAGGCATTTAAGAGTATTCCAGCCCGAGATTTAGCCGATTTAATTGAACAGCTATCCACCCAAATGCACACAGCAGCCAGTGAATTACAATTCGAATTAGCGGCCAGATTAAGAGATGAAGTCGCTGATTTAAAACGTGAACTTAGAATGATGATTGACGCGGGGATGAAGTAACTCGATGAATGTTAGCTCCACGATCTGGATTGTCACATTAATCGGTTTACTAGTCGCTTTTGTGGTTGACCTAAAAGTTGTTGATTCAAAACCACACGCTTTCACATCTAAAGAAGCGCTGCGCTGGGTTATTTTCTATGTTTTCGCAGCGCTGGCATTTGCGGTATTTATCTGGACTTACTTTGGTCAGCAATACGGGCAAGAATTTATTGCCGGTTGGGTAACTGAGTACAGTTTGTCCGTCGACAACCTATTTGTGTTCATTGTTTTGATGGCATCGTTTTCGGTTCCAGTGGAACAAAAACATCGGGTGCTACTAGCTGGCGTGATCATCGCTTTAGTGCTTCGAGGTATTTTGATCGTACTTGGCGCAGCTGCTATTCATAAATTTGCTGCAACTTTTTACTTGTTCGCAGCATTCTTATTCTGGACAGCAGTTCATGTCTGGAAGTCTCACGATGAAGAGCCAGATCCAGATGGTAATGCGCTAATTCGCTTTGCTGAGCGCGTCTTGCCAACTATTAAAACTTATGAAGGTGCAAAACTTGTCATAAAACGCGAAGGCAAGAAATACATCACCCCAATGTTTCTAGTCATTCTGGCTGTGGGAACAACCGATTTACTTTTCGCCCTTGATTCAATCCCAGCAATCCTTGGTTTAACCAAGGAGCCTTATTTAGTCTTCACCGCAAATGCTTTTGCGCTAATGGGTCTGCGTCAGTTGTTTTTCTTACTTGATGGACTATTAGCCCGAATTATTTATCTGCCAAAGG
>JBEGOT010000024.1:0-10256 GCA_041181865.1 Actinomycetota bacterium
AAGCGACAAACTTTGGCAGCGTTCATGGCTGTCAACTCAGACCATGGTTCGGATTATGGAACTATTCGCGTATTGCAATTACCGCGTAACACCACCATTCCAGGACCAACTCAAGTCCAAAATAATTTTGAATCTGATCCGGAAGTTTCCACAAAACTTTCATTACTTCGTCAAGGTGGATCAGAGGTTGAATTAGGAAATCTGCTCTCACTTCCAGTTGGCGGCGGCTTACTTTACTTTGAACCGGTTTATGTAAGGGCAAGCCAAGGTGATGGCTATCCATTACTTCGCAAAGTCCTGGTTTCATTTGGTTCCAAAGTTGCATTCGAAGATGACTTAGCCACGGCGCTAAGTAAGGTATTTAGCGGTCAAACTGTGAGCACGCCAACTGATGAAGATGGAACTGGAACTACTACTCCAAATTCACAGACTCCAGCACAAATCTTGGCCAAGGCAATCGAGGATGCCAACCGAGCACTAGAAGAAGGTCAGGCTGCATTAGTTAAGGGCGACTTCGCTGCGTACGGTGAGGCTCAGAAGAAATTAGCAGATGCACTTCGTCGGGTTACTGACGTGAGTAGTTCTTTCACTGGCACAACTACGGTCACACCAAATCCAAGCCCATCAGCAACCCAGTAACGGGTGCTAGATAGGCTCGAACGGTGACTCCAAAGCAACTAGGCCTGTATCTTGCAACGGCAAGTATTTGGGGTTGTACTTGGTTTTTCATCCTAAAAGTTGTTCTGGCTTTTGGCGGTGGTGGCATTGCGCTTCGAGCAATTCTTGGAAGTATTGCTCTTTACCTTGCCGCCCTTGCAGCCAGACGTAAATTAAATTTTAGCTCGATTGGTCCACTTGCCGTGGTTGGTTCAACAACCGTTGCTGGACAACTACTTGGCTTCAACCTGGCAACACCGTTGGCCGGTACTGCAGTCACAGCAATCTTGGCTTCAACTATTCCGATGTTTGCAATGGCAATTGGTCACTTAAGACATGTCGAACACATTTCAAGGATTGGATTTGTCGGGTTACTTCTTGGTTTTATCGGATCAGTACTGATCATCGGCTTCCCAAGCGTTGACTACAGTTTGAAGTTTTTCCTCGGCTGTGCGATGTGCTTAATCGGCGCTATTTCTGCTGCCGTTGGTGGCATTTATACAAAGTCACATTTACAAGGTATTGGTTATTGGGAGCAGACAATCGGTTCATTCTTCTTGGGCGGATTAATGATGTTGCCAATGTTTTTAATAAATCCACCTACTCATACTCCAGCACCTATTGACTACTTCTACTTAGCTGTACTTTCGATCATTTCAACTGGTATCGGCTACATCATGTATTTCCGCTTAGTTGCTGAAATCGGGGCAACACCTGCCCTAACTGTTGAATTCTTGGTCACAGTAATTGCTGTTGCAATTGGGGCAGGGTTCCTGGGAGAACATATTTCGGCAATTCAGTTCGTTGGTGTTGCTGCGATCTTGGTTGGTTGCTCGTTAGTTCTCGATTTAATTCCGGTCAATCGTCTGCAATCAGCCAAATAAATTTTGCCTTATTCGTGGCATATTTGAACTGTGAAAAGAATTCTTCCGATTGTTGCTTCACTTGCCCTTGTATTGGGATGCGCAAATGGAAATTCAGATTCAGCCAAGTCAGCTAGCCCGAGTCAAAGTTCTAGTAGCAGCGCACCGACGTCAGTAGTTAATAGCGAAGCAAAACTATATTTTGTTAGTGACACTGGTACATCTTTTAGACTCTATTCAGAAATTCATCAAGTCAAAATTTCATCAGATCAGGACTTAGTAAATGCCTTATCGGCATTAATCTCTGGTGAAAAACCGATCGATCCAGACTATGTAAACCTATGGCAAAGCGATTCAAGTATTAACAGCATTTCAATCGATGACGATTTGGCAACTATTGACTTGCATTTAGGCACATTAAATGTTGGGGCCGAATCTGAGATGCGGGCAATTGAACAGATACTTTTCACAATTGCTGCAATTGATAAAACCATTAAACAAGTTAGATTTCTAAATGACGGTAAAGACGTTGAAACTTTTGCTGGCCATGTTGATGTAACGAGACCGTTTCAAATTGATGAAGGCTACTCTTCACTTGCAACTGTTGATTTGGATATCGAAGACGGATCAACTCTGGCAAAGCCATATGTCGTCACTGGCCTAGCCTGCACTTTTGAAGCTAATGTGCCATGGGAACTTGAACAAAACGGAATTGGAGTTGGATCAGGCGCCGTTACCGCGCAACTTGCTTGTCCAGATCGTTCAAAGTTTGAAATCGATTTAGGGGATTTGCAACCAGGAACTTATGTTCTGCACATTTGGGAATCCTCTATGGAAAATGGTTCGCTGATTAATGAAGATTCCAAAACGCTGATTATTCGATAAATATGTAAGAGCTTTGTAAAATTCTGAAAAATCTATCTATTCTTAATTTAAATTCAGTAGGGGCTATATACTTCACAAGTGGAAAACTTATTTGATTTAGTTCTGGGACTTCCGGTTCACCCGCTCATTGATCACTTCGTTGTGGTGCTTGTACCAATGTTTGCAATCCTACAAATCTTGATTGTTCTAAAGCCAAAGTTAAAAGAAAAATATGGCTGGATCACTCTTTCTGGATTGGCTGTAGCACTAGGCGCAACCGCGATTGCATCGCAATCTGGCGAATCTTTAGCATTACGAGTTGGTTATCCAGGGGACCATGCCGAACAAGGAGAGACTCTCGTATCTGTAGTTGCTGCACTTTTTATTTCGTCAGCAGTCTGGTTGATTTTCACCGAAAAATTAGAACTACCCATCAAGCCGTTAAGAAAATTTATTCCGTGGGTTGGTACGGCATCTGCGGTGGTTGCAGTTGCAGCGATTGGCACGACAGCAGTTGTTGGACACTCAGGTGCAAAAGCTGTTTGGGAAGAGCGAGTCTCTCAAATTGGCGCGACTACTTCTTCAACCCCATCTGATACTGGCAAAGCACTGACTGCAGCAGAAGTGGCGCTGCATTCGACCTCATCGGATTGTTGGTCTGTGGTTAATGGAAATGTCTATGACCTAACTTCGTTTGTTAACCGTCATCCAGGTGGGTCTGGGAATATCAATTTAATGTGTGGCAAAGATGCAACCATTGCTTTTACAGGTCAACATGGCTCAGGTGGACGTCCTAACAATGAATTAAGCAATTTATTGCTTGGTCCGTTAAGCGGCTCTGCAAATGGGACTTTGGCTCCTGCACCAGGTGGAAGCAGTGAAGGGGAAGAGGGCGAAGACGACGATTAGTTTGCAGACCGCAAAGAAATTTTCGCCTTAGTTCATCATTTACCTCTTTTTGATTTCAGCCATGCGTGCTTTAGCCAAATCTTGAATTAGTTTCACATCGACTTTCCAGTCAGATGGTACTTGGATTGTTTTCTTAAGAACTTTGTATTCAGTTAATCTGTCCGCAAAAACCTTGGTTGCATCTTTACTCCACGGGCCAAGCAGAATGTGATTTTTTAGAATGTTCAACCCAAACACGTAATCGCCCTCTTTGGTACGCAACATTGGTTGGTTCCATGCTGTAACAAATTCGAGTGAAGGGTATTTGTCTTTAATTGCTTTGAAAACTTTTTTGGCGGTTTTTACTGATGTTGCATCAAATTTGGCAAAGTAATCTTTCGGATCAGCAAAACGTTTTGAAGATGTTGAACCCCTTGAATACATCACTACAGCATTCGCATGGGTTTGGCTAAAGCTATGATTTTCTTTCAAGTAAGCAACTTGAACTGGATATTTTTCGTCTTTAAGTTCATCCATGATGTCGAACCAAAATCGCATTGGTTGACCATATTTCTTCTCAATTGCTGGAAAGAATTGTTTGCGATCTCCACTAGCTGTTGGCATAACTACAAAGTTACCACTGTTATCGAAGGCCACACTACGAGAAGGTACAAATCTCAAACCCGCTAAACTTTTTAAATTATCAAATTGAAGTCGGTGCAATGAAATTAGATCGCGGTAGCGCAGCGATATTAGTCGTGATTTCAGGCGTGCTTTTTGGCACAACTGGAACCTCTTCAATTCTGGCTGATGTAGAAGCTCAACCAACTTCAATTGGGGCTGCTCGATTATTTATTGGCTCAATTGGTCTTTTGGCATTCTCGATTTATCAGCGAGGAATTGCTGATCTGATCAAATTATGGAAACGGCCCCGCGTCTGGATTATGGGCTTAAGTGTCTCTTCCTACATGCTTTCGTTTTTTACTGCAGTAAAGCTCGCTGGGGCAGCAGTGGCTGCCCTTGTTGCCATCTCACTTGCTCCGATGATTGCTGGCGCAATTGCAAAAGCATTTGGAAAGCCATGGCCAGGAAAAGTTTGGGTATTTTCAACCGGGTTAGCAGTCCTTGGTGTTGTTTTACTTAGTGCGCCAAATGATGCAGATGCAGGAAATTCAAAAATTATTGGCGCCCTACTTGCAGTGGTTGCAAGTGCTTCTTATGCTTTTTACACCGTCGTTGGAGCTCAACTTGTTGACGACAATCACAATGCAACGGATGGTCTAGCCGCTTCATTTTCTATTGGGGCGGTGCTCCTTCTTCCATTTTTGATAATGGATTCTGATTGGCTGTTTACTGGACGTGGAATCTCGCTTGCTTTGTGGCTTGGTATTGCGACAACAACTTTGGCGTACGCGTTATTTGGCGTTGGGTTAACTTATCTAGCGCCAGGTGTGGTGGCGACACTTTTGCTTAGCGAACCAGCGACAGCAACTTTGCTAGGTGTTTTTGTTTTGCATGAGGATATGAGTTTGCGTGGCTGGATTGGCTGCTTAATGATTTTGATTGGCCTAGTTATGGTAAGTGTTAATGAACGAAGAAAAAGCGCAGTTATTGCGATTTAACTTTGTAATGGAAGTTGCAATGAGCCGCACCTTCCATTAAAGTTTGAGTTCTACTAAATTCAAGACTTGGATCGTATCCAGCGATAAATTCGTAGTCTCGGGTGCAAGATAAAAACTTTCCAATTTCAGCTAAGCCCATTTCTTTATACATTTCGGCGTACCTGCAACGCATTACATTGAAACCAAATTCAGTTTCAGTATTAACTTGCACATCAAGCACAAGAGCATCATCTTTTTTCCAAAGCTCAGTTATGCCAATAAAAGTTTTTAGACTTGGCCCCTCGGGTTCGGCGGCAGCAAAACGTTCACCAGATTTACGAGCATCTTTTGTGATTGCTTCTTCGATTATTTGCCCGGCTCGCTCTTTCCCAAGTTCGCGGACCAAAGTGTCATAAATCGGCGCGATGATATTTGCTTCAATTCGACGCCGTTGAATTATTGGCAATTGATCGTCTTGGTTTAAGGCCATGTCGAAAGTTTAACTGGCTTAAATTTGTCCGTTAGAAAGCTTTTCGAGTACTTCCTTGGCCCGCTCTTTTGTGGCCGGTAAGTCACTTAAACGTTTAAGTCCGTTTATTTGCTGGAACATTCTGTGGTTATTTTTGAAATGTTCAAGGTTTCGATCCAGGAAATCCCAATAAAGAGTCGTGTATGGACAGGCATCTTCACCAGTTCTCTTCTTTGGGTCATAAATACAGTCCTTGCAGAACTGACCCATTTTGGAAATGTAGGCACCACCTGATGCGTATGGTTTTGTCATCAATAACCCTTGATCAGCATGGGTTGCCATACCAATCACATTTGGCACCATCACCCAATCGGCTGCGTCAATAAAGACTTCGCGCATCCAATCTAAAAATTCTTGGGGCTTTACTCCAGTTAAGAGTGCCAAATTACTCAAGACCATAAGGCGAGGGATGTGATGAGTCCAGCCGTAACTTTTAACATCGCCAACCACAGACTTGATGCAATTCATTTGGGTTTTATTTGGATCTGTGAATAGCGGAAGCAGTTTTCTATTTGCAGCTAATCCATTGTTATTTCGATAATCTTCACCCAAATACCAATACATTCCATTGATGTATTCGCGCCAACCAATTACCTGGCGAATGAAACCCTCACAAGAGGCAAGTGGAATTGAGCCACTTTCAAATTTTTTAAGTGCTGCTTTTACAACTTCTTGAGGGTGCAGAAGTCCATTATTCAAATAAGGACTGAGTAAAGAGTGGTGTCCAGTCCAACTATTTTTAGGCATGGCATCTTCATAAGGTCCAAATTGTTCGAAGTGATTATCAAAAAAGTGCTTCATTTGCTTTAGAGCTTCAGCACGGGTGGTGCCCCAGATTTTCTGGTCTAGATCTCCCCAGATTGAATCGGGCAACTCACTATTAACTTGCTCATCAATCTCATCGAAATTGAAAGTTAGTGACTTACCCCAGTCATGATCTTTCGGAGGGGGTAGCCGATTATCTGCATCATAATTCCACTGATCGCCGATAGGTTTCTCACCTGCCATCAAAATATTCAAACGACGTCGCTGGGCACGGTAGAAGTTTTCCATTGTGTAGCTCTTTTGATCATCAGCCCACAACTTAAATAGCTTTTCAGAAGTTAGAAAAAAATCATTTTCAATGAACGTTACGCCGATTCCAAGGAGAGCTTCACGCATTTTAAAAGAGTTCGGTGTGGCGCAAATTAATTCATGCTCTGGGTTCTGTTGTAGATAGTTTGTTAGCCCATCAACTGTTGTTGCCGATTTTAAGTAAGTGACATTAAAACCTTCTGTGCGCAGTTCTTGGGCAAAATGCCTTGCGCTTGAAATCAAGAATTGGAGCCGTTGTCTATGCCAATTTCGACCAGTTAGCATGCGCTGACTTTCAACAAATACAACGTGATCAGTATTCGGATCGGCATTTTTCAGTGAACCGTAGCTGCGATTTAATTGATCAAAGGGGATAAACAACGCTCTAGTCATTTTTGCTTCCTGCACTTTTCGGAGCAGTATTTAACTTGATCCCAGTCTCGCGCCCATTTTTTACGCCACTCAAATTCCAAGCCACAATTTAGGCAAATTTTCGGGGCAAAGCCATTTTTAGTTTTTGCCACACTCATGTTCTAAGACTAGTTGTTAGGTCTTTAGTACCCGATGGCTTTGCGATTGCGTAGATACTTCAGGTACCCAATACTTGAATTATGAGTTTTCAAGGTCAAACAATTGTCGTCGTTGGCGCATCCGGTGTGTTGGGTTCAAGAATTGCCACTGAACTTTCTAGCCTTGGTGCCAGTGTGATTGGCACAGCAAGTTCTGAGTCGAGTGTTGTAAACGTTCCTGACCAGGTTTCAAGCAAAAGAGTTGTTGATTTAACTGATAGTAATTCGATAAGCAATTTTGCCAACGATGTCATTAACTCCCATTCCTCAGTGGATGGAGTGATAGTTGCAGCAGGGGTAGTTGGGTTTGGACTTATCGAAGAGACTGATCCAGTCTTAGCCAGCAAAATGATGGAAATTAATTTCGCCGGACCTGCAAAATTAATTAGTAAGTTATTTCCAGCTCTGAAGAATCACACAAATGAAAAAGCTTTTGTTATTGGAATCACTGGGGTAGTGGTCGAGCAGACATTCCCAGGAATGTCTATTTATTCAGCAAGTAAATCCGCGCTATCAAGCTTTTTGCAGTCAATCGAAAAAGAATGGCGCCGTTATAAAATTAGAACCCTCGATGTTCGATTGGGTCACACCGAAACTGGTTTAGCAACAAGACCACTGTTTGGCGCAGCGCCTGCTATCCCAACTGGTCATAGTGCAGAACACGCTGTTTCAGTAATCATAAATGCGATTAATTCTGAAACAAGGATTCTGGCTAGCACCGACTTCTAAAGCTCAGCCCTAATCTCAATTCTTCGATTACAAGCATGAGATGCTTCTTTAGCTAGTTCTTTTGCTTGATCTTCATCGGCAACATCGATTATCCAGAATCCGCTATAGAAGTTTTCTTCATTGTTAAGCGAAGTTTTTTCAACTTGGCTGGAATCCCAGCGGTAGTCAAAAATCAAAGCGTTGCTCGGTGAGCTTATTCCGCAGGCGTAGATCCAGAGTCCACTTGATTGAAGCTTTTCATTGAATAAATCAATGGTTGCCATTTCATCAGAAGTAGCTGAATTTGACTTGTCATCAATAACAAAAAATATGAACTTCACAAACTAAGACTAAATGCAGAAAAGGGCACCTTTCGGAACCCTTTTCTCGCGGTACACCACGTAGGACTTGAACCTACAACCCATTGATTAAGAGTCAATTGCTCTGCCAATTGAGCTAGTGGTGCTTGCCCGAATAGATTACCAGCCCAAAATGGGCATCCTAGAAGAGGGGCTGTTGGTTCACTTAGGACTTAAAAACCATTATCGGTAGGCTTTATTCATGCCCGTCAACGCTGCTGGTGCGGTTGTCGACGAATCCGCACTTAGATCCGATATCCGAATGCTCGGTGAGCTTTTGGGTGAGACTATTGCCCGCCACCATGGCGAACAGTTACTTGCCAAAGTTGAACACGTTCGTGCAGCCACAAGGGGTGACTTCAAAGAAGTAGCGGCTGAACTATCAAAAGCGGATTTAGAAACCGCAATTGGATTGGCCAGGGCATTTTCAACGTATTTCAATTTAGCCAATATTGCCGAACAGGTACACCGCGGTCGAGCATTAGCTCAAGATCGTCGCGCTAGTGGTGGTGTCCTTCAGCGAACCGCGGATCGAATAGCAGAAGCGAAAATTTCTATAGATGAAATTGCACAAACAGTTTCGCAACTAAATGTCCGCCCAGTATTTACGGCGCACCCAACTGAAGCAGCCAGACGAAGTGTTTTAGTAAAACTTCGTCGAATTGCTGACTTTTTATATTCACCGGTTCATCCACGTTTACGCGATCGCTTGGCTGAAGTTGTTGACTTACTTTGGCAGACCGATGAACTTCGTTTAGAGCGTCCAGAAGTATTGGATGAAGCACGTAACGCCCTTTACTATTTGGATGAAATTATGCGTGCCTCACTGGGCCACGTGCTGGAAGATCTTGAAGGCGCACTCGCAAGTCTTGGGGTGAAATTACCAGCCGATGCCAGGCCACTAACTATGGGTAGCTGGATCGGTGGTGATCGTGATGGCAATCCATTCGTGACTCCAGAAGTGACTGCAAATGTTTTTGGCTTGCACCGCGGTCATGCTATTTCAGATTTAATTCCGCTTCTTTCAAGAACAATAGAAGATTTATCGATCAGTGAACGCATAGCTGGTGAAAATGAAGAAATTCAAGCTTTCGTTAACCAATCAGTAGCAAAAGTTGCTGGATTACAAGAACGTTACTTACGGGTCAATGCCCAAGAACCGTGGCGTTTAGCGCTTACTGCGATTCGACAAAAATTAGGTAATACCAAAAATCGCCTTGAAGATAATTCAGATCACATTCCTGGAAGCGATTACGCAACTACAGCTGAGTTTTTAGCTGACTTAAATGTTATCCGTAAGTCACTTATTGAAGTTGGAGAAGAAGAACTCGCAGTGCGGGTGATTGATCGCACAATTGCCGTTGCAACCGCTGTTGGTCTGCACCTTGCCACCCTTGATGTTCGCGAACATTCCGCGCGCTATCAAGATGCAGTTGCTCAATTAGTTGACCAGGCAGACCCAAGTTTTAAATACCGCGATAAGAGCCCAGCTGAGCGCCTGGAATTTTTGCGCAAGGAATTAAATTCAACAAGGCCACTAGCTAGCAACCCACCACCACTTAATTCCGATGGTATGCATGTATTTGGCGCTTACACAGCTATCAAGCAAGGCCAAGAACTTTATGGCAAGACAGTTTGTGAAACAGCAATTGTCTCCATGACTCGTGGTGCTGATGATTTGTTAGCTGCGGTTGTTATCGGACGTGAAGCAGGTCTGGTTGATTTAAATCGCAAATATGTTGCCGTGGACTTTGTTCCGCTGCTTGAAACTGTTGATGAGCTTCAGGCTGCCGATCTAATCCTTGATGAATTACTTTGCTCACCTGCCTACCGCGAGATCGTTTCAATACGTGGAAACGTGCAAGAAGTGATGCTTGGATATTCAGATTCAAATAAAGATGCAGGCATTCTGACATCACAATGGGAAATCCACTTAGCGCAACGACGTTTGCGAGATGTTGCTAATCGGCATGGTGTGCGCTTGAGGTTATTCCATGGCCGTGGAGGAACTGTTGGCCGTGGTGGCGGACCAACATTTGAAGCGATTTTGGCTCAGCCTGCAGGTGTGCTTACTGGTGAACTTAAGGTCACTGAACAAGGTGAAGTTATTTCAGATAAATACATCCTGCCGCCACTTGCTCGTG
>JBEGOT010000025.1:0-3452 GCA_041181865.1 Actinomycetota bacterium
GAAAAAGGTTTCAAACCAATTCGCCGAGAAGGTGAGCGCGAAGGCAAGTGGGTACTGCTTGATTACTTTGACATAGTTGTTCATGTTCAGCAATCAGAAGAGCGAACTCTTTATGACCTAGAGCGCTTATGGCGGGACTGCCCACACATCAAAGTTGATCTTGTATGAGCAATCGCCGCATAGTCTTGTGGCGCCACGGCCGCACATCTTGGAATTCGATTAATCGCTTTCAGGGTCAAGAAGATGTTCCATTAGATGAAGTAGGTATTGATCAAGTTAGACGTGCTGCCCAAACTTTAATCGGGCTTAAGCCAGTGAAGATTGTCTCAAGTGACCTTGAGCGCGCACGTGTAACAGGTGAAGCGCTAGCTGAACTTGCAGGTTTATCAGTAACAACTGATCCAGACTTACGCGAAACTTTTGCTGGTGTTTGGCAGGGATTAACTCGAACTGAAATTATCGAAAGATTTCCAGTTGAGTTTGCCGCTTGGGGTGGCGATTCAGATGTCCGGCCAGGTGGCGGGGAAAACAGATTAGAAGTGGCTGATCGAGTAATTAGGGCGATTGATCGAGCACTCATCGATGTGCCAGCAAATGGAACTTTGGTTGTCGCATCACATGGTGGCGCACTACGTGCGGGGCTTGGCAGATTGCTTGGACTAGAACCCGCTCAGTGGGCAGCACTTGGCGTCTTAGCAAACGCGCAATGGACAGTATTAACAGAACTTGATCCAGCAACACCTAGGCCCGAAGGACTTAACTGGCGTTTGCAGGAATACAACGCTGGTTCATTGCCAGAACCAGCCATGGGAGATGACAAGTAATTACCCAATTTCGCAAGGGTATTTAGTTGCACTAAAGTAGTTCAAGTTCGACGGGGCTATAGCGCAGCTGGTAGCGCACTTGCATGGCATGCAAGGGGTCAGGGGTTCAAATCCCCTTAGCTCCACAAATAAAAAGGACCGGGATAATTCCGGTCCTTTTTATTTTGAAGATTCTTAGTTTTAGCCAAGTGCCCAGATGTCACCTAGTCGGTAGCCTTCTGCAAATGGATCGGTTGGGTCAACCGACCACGTTGCTGTTCCGCTTATCCAAGCTGAGCCCTTGATGGTTGGCAAAATTGCCTTGTTACCAAAAGCATCTACTTCACCGCGGATACTGCAAATGAATTCGGTGTCCAAAATGCTCTTGTGTGAAAATTCTTCGCCAACGGCAAGTTGGCCACGAGCATGAAGGGCCGCCATGCGACCTGAAGTGCCAGTTCCGCAAGGTGAGCGGTCAATTGTTCCACCCCAGGAATCTGGGTTATCCATTTTTGGATCACCTGAAGGGATTACTACTGCGTTGCGCGATTGTTTACCTGGCTTGCGATCACCGTTATGAAGCATTACTAGATTTACATACGTCAAATCTGGATTATCCGGGTGATGTTGTTTCATTTCCGCGTTCACAGTTGCTCTGATCGCAGAGCCAATCCGGGAAATTTCTCGAGCATTCTTTGGGTCAATTTCAACACCGAATTGAGAGATATCTGATTGAGCATAAAACTGACCACCAAAAACAATATCCGTTTTGATCGTGCCATATTGCGGCACTTTAATAACTCGATCTAATTCAACAACCCAAGAGGCGACGTTATCGATTGCCATGTTTCGAACTTTGCCATTTTTGCATTCTGCTTTCACGACAATCTGACCAACGGCTGTGTCAATGGTGACAGTGGTGAAAGGCTCCTGCATCGGAATAATGCCAGTTTCAAGCGTCGCGGTCACCGCACACATAGTGTTGCTACCAGACATTGCGGTGAACGCAGATTGTTCAAGCACGATCATGCCAAAGTCCGCATTGGCTGAAACTGGTGGCATGAGCATGGCTGCGCACAATGCTGGATAGCCGCGAGGTTCGCGAAGGACAATATTCTTTAGCCAGCCAAGTTCTTTAGTCGCGTAGGCAAAACGCTCGGACATGGTGTCACCTTTTACTAAGTGACCCATGTTGGTGATTACGCGCCCTGGTTCACCAGCTGCATGAACATCGACCGTTTTAATCTCTAGTTTGTCAACCATTTTTTCGATATTAACCAATGATCAAATTTTCAGTAACAAACAATCGTTCTCTAGTTTCCACTTTGGACAAAGTATCTTCGGCCACCGCTTTGCCTTCAGGTGTTGCGTAGGCAGCTTCAAAGTCTTCTTTACTGTCAAACCAAAGTTCAGAGACGCCATCAAATGGACCGTCATTATCAACCAAGTTAAAGCAAACTTTTCTGACATTCGGAAGTGTTTTAACTTTCACAGTGTGGTGATTTAGCCACCAGTCTGCAAACTCTTCATGAGTTAGTTCTGATTTGCGCTTGAGCAGAATAATTGCTTTAAACATTTATTTGACCTATTTCACTTTTGTTACACGTGCATGTGGGCGACCGCCAACTGCAAATACCACAGCGATTAACATCTCATCTGCACGTGGGGCATCACCAATGGTTATTTCAGCTGAGTCCATGTCATCAAATACCCAACGGTCATCCTTATTTCCAATAGGCATTGTTATTGATGAACCAGGTGCACCGACTTTCTTGGTGCCAGGAATAATTTCTGCTCCGCCACCAATCGCTGCACGAACTGGTGCACCAAAACGTGGGTGCAATACTGCTGCAGTGTGCTCGAGTTCACCCTCAGTGCCAACTATGGCACCTTTGCCGTAACCGGTCACATCACTTGGCTTAAGTCCAATACTCGATAGCGCAGCCATGGCTTTTTCAGATAGGTACTGAGTTATCTCAGCACTCATTAATTCAAGTTCAGTTAAGTCAGCAACTAGCGGTTTACCAGCAAGTGGATTCTTAACTACTGCTGCAGCAATTACTTTTACGATTCTTTTGGTAACTGCTTTGCCACTTTCTTCGACTATTTCATCGACCGTGACGACACTTTTGCGAATTTGAGCCATATTTCCCCCGAAGATTATTTAGGTGTTTTTAAGTGTAAGTCATTGAGGTACGCGATTGTAAGACAATCAAAAGAGGGATGTAGATTTAGTTTTTAAGTCGCAATAAAGGAGCCTAAGAATGGCCACTCGCATTACCCACTGGATCGATGGAAAGCCATGGAGCGGTACAGCAGAACGAACCGCACCTGTTTTCAATCCAGCAACTGGCAAGCAAACTGGTGAAGTTGATCTTGCAAGTAAAAAAGTTTTAGATGAAGCCGTAGAAGTTGCCAAGCGTGCTGGTGTTGAATGGGCTGCGTCCTCGTTAACAAAGCGCGCAAATGTTTTATTTGCGTTCCGCGAATTACTTAACGAACGCAAAGAAGAATTAGCTGCAATCATTACCGCTGAACACGGCAAAGTGCTTTCAGATGCACTAGGCGAAGTCACTCGCGGTCAAGAAGTAGTTGAATTCGCGTGTGGGATTCCACATTTACTTAAGGGTTCATACAGTGAATCAGTTT
>JBEGOT010000026.1:0-3092 GCA_041181865.1 Actinomycetota bacterium
GTTCAGTCACCAAATAAGCGTATCTAGTGGCTATTACAGGGGATTGGGGGACACTAGGGCTAGCAGGTTAGGCTTTGGCACATGTCAGTACACGCCTCGGGTGGCACAGTCGGTGCCTACCAATTGCCAACTTGGCGGGCGTATCTGGCTTTAACTAAGCCTCGAATTATCGAGTTATTGCTGGTTACAACGATTCCAACCATGTTTCTAGCCGCCGATGGTTTCCCTTCGGTAAGCCTCATGTTCTGGACGCTAATTGGTGGCTCCCTAGCAGCAGGAGGAGCCAATTCACTTAACTGCTATTTGGATCGAGATATCGATGCAATTATGCAGCGCACTCAGCATCGCCCTTCGGCCACAGGTCAAATCTCACCCTACAAAATTGTGGTTTTTGGACTATCGCTTTCATTTCTTTCTTTTATTGTTCTTGGGCTTTTGGTCAATCAGCTCTCAGCATTCTTAGCAGTATTAGCAATTTTGTTTTATGTAGTGGGCTACACACTTTTGCTTAAACGACGCACATCACAAAACATTGTGTGGGGTGGAGCGGCTGGCTGCATGCCAGTATTAATTGGCTGGTCAGCTGTTACAAATTCGCTTAGTTGGGCGCCAATGATTTTGTTCCTAATAGTTTTCTTCTGGACGCCACCGCATTATTGGCCACTAAGTCTTCGGTATAAAGATGACTACGCTGCAGCAAACGTGCCAATGTTGCCAGTTGAAGAAACCCCAGAAGTAGTGGCAAAGCAAATAGTTCGCTACGGGTTTGTGATGGTTGGCATTTCACTTTTATTGATTCCAGTTGCAAACATGAATTGGCTTTACAGCATCACTGCCGTTGGAACCGGAATCTGGTTTATGCAAGAAGCTTTCAAATTACAAGCTCGCGTGAAAGATGACGCAGCCGAACTTAAGCCAATGAAGTTATTCCACTTATCAATTACCTACTTAACCGTGCTTTTTGTGGTTATTGGTATTGATCCGTTCGTTGGCTAATTAGCTAAAACTGCGGGTTGAATAAAGCAATCTAAGAGTTGCAAGCCAAAGCAAACAGGCACCACCAATGTGTAGCGCAACCATTACCCAGGGCAGTCCAGTGAAGTATTGAATGTAACCAATCAGCCCTTGTAACAAGCTGACTTGAAGAACTCCCGTGGCCGCTTTGTTCACATTGCTCGGTAAGCCAACAGTGCGCGCAGCAACAATCAATCCGATAGTCAAGCCAATAAATAGCAAAACTAAGTCAGCATGGAACCAAGAAATAATTCGTGGATCAAATGAAAGCCTGGTGATTTTTGCCCCGTCACCTGCATGTGGTCCTGAGCCAGTAACTAAAGTTCCGACGACTATTACAGTTAATGCAAGACCTGTGTGAAATTTAGTTGCAGTACGGAAAACTATTGGAACGGTTAATTTCATAATTGACTGGCCAGATTCTTTGGATCGCCAATAAAGATTGAAGGCAATTGTGATTAGGGCGATTGAAAGCAAGAAATGGGCCGCAACAGTTAGTGGATGTAGTTTTGTTAACACTGTGATGCCACCCAGAATTGCTTGGGCAAAAATTCCACCCAAAGTTCCATAGGAAAGTAATTTCAGGTCACTCCTGGAAGGCGTATTTTTTCGAACGGCAACGATTACCAAGAGAGCAATAATCACCAGAAGGAAAGTTAAAAGTCGATTTCCAAATTCAACGTATTTATGCCAAGCCTCAGTTTGCTGCGATGTCGGGGTAATTGACCCATCAACGCATTCAGGCCAGGTAGGGCAGCCAAGGCCAGAAGAGGTAACTCGAACTAGACCGCCGGTAATAACAATGCCTACCTGAGCCAAGACATTGGCTAGGAGGATCTTGCGAAAAAAGCCCGAGTTGTTAAATTCCACGCTTTTAAGCCTATTGGCAACCCCAACGTGCAATTAGGGCCGATATACGCAACAATATGGTTGTGAAAATAACTGGTAGCGCTGCAGCCAATGTTGGCCGTGCCTTGCTTCAAGCAGGCAGCGCCACAGCAACAGATTTAGCCGATGAACTTGGGCTAACCGGTGCTGGAATTCGCAAACACTTAGATGCGCTTCTTGAAGAGGGCCTTGTTGAATTTAGTGAACGTGCACCATATGGCCCAGCTGCTTTAGCTGGTCCAAAGGGGCGAGGACGACCTGCAAAAGTTTTCATGCTCACACCTAAAGGTCGAGGTGTATTTGGTGAACGCGAAGAAAGTCTGGCGCTAACCGCGATGAAGTTTATGGCGACTCACTCTGGTGATGAAGCTGTTGAAGCATTTGCAAAACAGATCGCAAAAGATTTTGAAAACAATCACGGTGAGATTTCACAATTTGCCACGCCTCATGAACGTGCGATGGCATTAGTTGATGCACTTAACTCGGATGGTTACGTAGCAACTTTAACTCCAGGTCATGGCGATGCAATACAAATTTGTCAGCACAACTGTCCAATGGGCGATGTGGCAACGCAGTTCCCAATTGTTTGTGAAGCTGAAACTGAAGCTTTCTCACGGCTAACTGGAGTTCACGTAACTCGATTGGCCACGATTGCCACTGGCAATCCAATCTGCACGACCCTAGTTCCTAATGCACGACCAAAATCCTTGAAGGGATAAAAAATGACAGCAACACAAGAAGAGCATTTAGCCGCTCTTGGTAACTACGAATACGGCTGGTCTGACAAAGACACAGCTGGCGCAAACGCTCGTCGTGGTTTAAACGAAGAAGTTGTTCGCGATATCTCTGCTAAGAAAAACGAACCACAGTGGATGCTTGACTTGCGTCTTAAGGGTCTTGGTCTATTTGACAAGAAGCCAATGCCTAACTGGGGTAGCGACTTAAGCGGAATTGATTTCGACAACATAAAATACTTTGTGCGCTCAACTGAAAAGCAGGCCACTAGCTGGGAAGAACTTCCAGACGATATTAAAAATACTTATGATCGTTTAGGTATCCCAGAAGCTGAAAAGCAGCGTTTGGTTGCAGGTGTGGCAGCTCAGTATGAATCTGAAGTGGTTTACCACAAGATTCGTGAAGACCTTGAAGAACAAGGTGTGATCTTCCTTGATACCGATACTGCTCTTAAG
>JBEGOT010000027.1:0-8943 GCA_041181865.1 Actinomycetota bacterium
GTCCAGGAACAGTTGATCGTTGAACTTTACTCGAAGTAACATCCCCAACAAACTGCGACATCAAATAGTGGTTGTCGCCGGAAGGAAGAAACTGTGCTGATCTCAGTACGTCCACAACTAACAGAAGAAGTAATTTCCGAAAACCGTTCACGCTTTGTGCTAGCTCCGCTAGAACCTGGCTTTGGATACACCCTAGGTAACTCACTTCGTCGTACGTTACTTTCATCTATCCCTGGTGCAGCAATCACCAGCGTGAAGATCGAAGGTGTCTTACACGAATTCACCACTATCGAAGGTGTTAAAGAAGATGTTACTGAATTCATCTTGAACTTAAAGAACCTTGTGGTTTCTTCACAGTTCGATGAACCAGTAGTTATGTACTTACGCAAGCAAGGTGCCGGCGCTGTAACTGCAGCTGACATCCAGCCACCAGCAGGCGTTGAAATCTACAATCCAGATCTTTACCTTGCAACACTTAATGACAAGGGCAAGATCGACATGGAAATCGTGGTTGAACAAGGCCGCGGTTACATCTCTGCTGCTAACAACAAGGCAAGCGGTGGCGAAATCGGTCGTATTCCAGTTGACTCAATTTACTCACCAGTTCTAAAGGTGACCTACAAAGTTGAAGCAACCCGTGTTGAACAGCGCACCGACTTTGACTCACTAGTTCTAGATGTTGAAACTAAGGGTTCAATTGCTCCTCGCGACGCAGTTGCATCTGCAGGCTCAACTCTTGTTGAACTATTCGGTCTAGCTCGCGAACTAAACGTTGATGCTGAAGGTATCGAAATCGGACCATCAGTTACTGACCAATTCGCAGCCGAACAGCTAAACATGCCTGTTGAAGCACTAGACCTAACCGTTCGTTCATATAACTGCCTGAAGCGTGAAGGTATCCACACTGTTGGAGAACTAATTTCACGTTCAGAAGCAGATCTAATGGACATCCGCAACTTCGGTGCTAAGTCAATCGATGAAGTTAAAGACAAATTAGCTTCAATGGGTATTGCTCTTAAGGACAGCCCTCCAGGTTTTGACCCAAGCACATACGCAAGTGCCTATGACGATAATTACGACGATGAAGATGAAGTATTCCAAGCCTCAGGCGAAGAAGCAGCATCAGATGACGACCAGAGTTTCGCAGAGGATGAGCAGCTTTAATCAAAGCTGTCTCGTCTTTTCGAAAGTGAATTGACAGGAGAAAAAGATGCCAAGACCATCAAAGGGTGCACGTATGGGTGGAAGCCCATCACACGAGCGCTTAATTCTGGCAAACCTTGCAACTGCGTTATTCGAACATGGTCGCATCACTACTACCGAAGCTCGTGCAAAGCGTCTTCGTCCAGTAGCAGAACGTCTAGTAACTATCGCTAAGAAAAATGACTTAGCTGCTCGTCGTCGCATTCTTACCGTTATCCGCGATAAGGGTGTTGTGCACACTCTTTTCACTGAAATCGGTCCGCGCTTTGAGCACCGTCAAGGTGGTTACACCCGCATCATCAAGATTGGTCCTCGTAAAGGTGACAATGCTCCAATGGCAGTCATCGAACTAGTTGAACCACTTGCTGAAGCTGTTGTTCGCGAAGCAACTGCAGCAACAAAGAAGGCAGCTGAAGCTCCAAAGGCTGCAGCACCTGCACCAGTTGAAGTAGTTGAAGAAGCAGTTATTGAAACACCAGAAGAAGAAGCTGCAGCAGAAGAAGTAGAAGCTATTGAAGCTGAAGCCGCTGAAGTTGCACAAGAAACTACTGACGAAGAATCAAAGTAGTAACTTCTTAAATAAAGCTAATGAATAAACCCCTCGTCACAAATGTGGCCGAGGGGTTTATTCGTATCCGCGGTGAAGTTTCCTATGACGGCAAAGACTTTTCTGGTTGGGGAATGCAACCAGATCAGCGAACAGTTCAAGGCTGCATTGAAGAGGCATTCACTCAAATAATTCGTGGCCCAAGAACTATCGTTCAATGCGCCGGCAGAACCGATGCAGGCGTCCATGCCACAGGGCAAGTTATGCACTTAGATGTACCGCTTGAGTGGAGTGAACGCCTTCCAGATTTAGCTTACAAAGTTAACGCCATTTTGGATGAAGATGTTGTTATCAAAGCGCTAGTTAACACCGATCAAAATTTTGATGCCAGGTTTGCTGCGCTTTCGCGCAGTTATACATATTTCATCAAGGAAGGCTTGCGCGATCCGCTAAGCCGAGAACGCGTTTATCAGCACCGTAGTTACTTGGATGTTGACGCCATGAACGAAGCTAGCCAGGTTCTTCTTGGGCTGCATGATTTCTCGGCCTTTTGCCGTAAAACAGATTACGGAAGTTCGATAAGAAATCTTCAGAAATTCACTTGGACTCGCAAGGATGACTTAATCCGGGTTGATATCACCTCAGATGCGTTTTGCTATTCAATGGTTCGCGCATTAGTTGGGGCAGTGATCTCAATTGGCGAAGGTAAGCGAACCAAGGAATGGTTAGCCGAATATTTACAAAGCGCCGTCAAGGACCCAGGCGTATTTATGGCTCCTGGCCATCCGCTGACTTTGGTGGCAGTTGAGTATCCAGCTGAATCTGAATATGCCGATCGGATCGCAAAAACCCTTAAAAATAGGCAAGACGAAGTTGCCGATTCGGACGGGTAGTAAGCCCCGTTCCCAATCCTGATATTTATTGGGTCAACCTGTTAAATATCTTGATTTCAATGGGTTTTTGGGCAAATCTAATTTTGACCCAAAGCCCATATGGAAGGTATCTTTGGAAGTCGCAAATGCTTTAAAAATAAGGCCAGATGCGACAAATCTTAAAAACCACGAAGTTCTAAAAGAAGGCAAAAAAGTGCGCACGTTTACACCGAAAGCGGGCGAGGTAACTCGCGAATGGCATGTTATTGACGCAACCGATGTTGTGTTGGGTCGTCTTGCTGTGCAAGTTGCTACTTTGCTACGTGGCAAGCACAAGCCAATCTTTGCATCACACGTCGATACTGGCGATTTCGTAATCGTAATCAACGCTGAAAAAGTTGCATTAACTGGAACTAAGAAGGAATCAAAGATTGATTACCGTCACTCAGGTTTCCCAGGCGGTCTTCGTGCAACTAACTACACCGAACTTCTAGAAACAAACCCACGCCGCGCAATTGAAAAAGCGGTTAAAGGAATGCTTCCACATAACAAACTAAGCGATCAGCAAATTAGCAAGCTAAAGGTTTACTCGGGCGAATCACACCCACACGCAGCACAAAACCCAAAGCCATTTGTTATCTCTCAGGTTGCTCAGTAAGCACTGCGAATAGATTTAAAGAAAAAGGAACGAAAACTAAATGTCACAAGTAACAGAACTAAACGAAGACTTCGAAGCTGTTGAAGAAGAGTTAACTGAATACACTTCAGAAACTCCTGCTGCACCTCGTGAACCTCGCAAGGCACCACAGAAGAATGGTGGCGGAACTGGTCGTCGTAAAGAAGCTGTTGCACGTGTTCGTATCGTTCCAGGTACAGGTCGTTGGACAATCAATGGCCGCACACTTGAAGATTACTTCCCGAACAAAGTTCATCAACAACTAGTTAACGATCCATTCAAGATTCTTAACTTCGAAGGTGCATACGATGTAATTGCCCGCATCGATGGTGGTGGCATCTCAGGTCAAGCTGGTGCATTACGTCTTGGTGTTGCACGTTGCCTAAATGAAATTGATGTTGAAGGTAACCGTCCAGATCTTAAGAAGGCTGGCTTCCTAACTCGCGATGCTCGCGTGACCGAACGTAAGAAGTACGGTCTGAAGAAAGCACGCAAGGCTTCACAGTACTCAAAGCGTTAACATGTCGGATCGCCTTTTTGGCACCGATGGCGTTCGCGGATTAGCGAATGGCCTACTAACTGCTGAACTAGCAACCTCACTTGGTGTTGCCGCAGCAGAAGTATTGGCTGAAAGTGGCGAGTTCTCTGCACATAAAACCGATCGACCTTTTGCAATAGTTGGTCGCGATCCGCGCATCAGTGGTGAATTTTTACAAGCTGCAGTGTCTGCAGGTTTAGCATCTGCTGGCGTAGATGTAATCGATGTTGGTGTCGTTCCAACACCGGCAGTTGCGTTCTTAACCGATGTAACTGGCGCAGATCTTGGCGTAATGCTTTCAGCAAGCCACAATGCTATGCCAGATAACGGAATTAAATTCTTTGCTCGCGGCGGCCAAAAACTTGCCGATGATGTTGAAGATGCAATTGAACGCCATCTGCATACTCATCCGAATCTGCCCACTGGTGCATCCGTTGGGCGTATCCGCCAAGACCATGACTTGGTTGAAAAATATATCGACCACTTACTGGGCAGCATAGATAATTCACTTGCTGGCTTAAAAGTTGTCGTTGATGGTGCAAATGGCTCGGCAGCTTTGATTGGTCCAGAAACACTTCGCCGTGCAGGTGCCACAATAATCACAATTCACTGCGAACCAAACGGATTAAACATCAACGATGGTTGTGGATCCACCCACATGGAAGACTTATTTGCTGCAGTTGCCGAACATGGTGCAGATCTTGGTGTTGCCCATGATGGTGACGCAGATCGTTTTCTAGCCGTTGCCGAAGATGGCTCCTTTGTTGATGGCGACCAAATTTTGGCAATCTTGGCTAGCGGTCGCAAACAAAAGCAAGCACTTGTTGGAAATACCGTAGTTGCCACAGTTATGTCTAACCTAGGTTTCACTATTGCCATGCGCAATCTCGAAATCGATGTTGTGGCAACTGCTGTCGGAGATCGCTATGTACTTGAAGCGATGCGCGAAAAAGGCTTCACAATTGGTGGCGAACAAAGCGGGCACGTTGTCCTTAGTGAATACGCCACAACTGGCGATGGCATTTTGACGGCGCTTCACGTGATGAATGAAATGAAGCGAACAGGCAAGTCGCTTAGCGAACTAGCAAGTATTGTTACCAGGCTTCCGCAGATTTTGGTAAACGTTAAAGGCGTAGACAAATTAAAAGTGACTAATGAAAAGTTAGCTTCTGCAGTAAAGCAAGCAGAAGCTGAACTTGGCGAGAATGGGAGAGTACTACTTCGCCCAAGTGGAACTGAGCCACTTATCCGAGTGATGGTTGAAGCTACAACCCAAAATCAAGCCGAAGATATTGCAAATAAATTAGCCGTTGTTGTTAAAGACACCTGCAGTCTTTAGGTTCTGCTTAATCAAAATCTGCTCACGCTAGACTGTTCTATATGTGCGGAATCGTTGGATATGTTGGCCCGCAACAAGCATTAGATGTTGTCATTGAAGGTCTGCGTCGACTTGAATACCGCGGATACGATTCAGCAGGCGTAGCAATTGTCGCAGATGGTGAAATTGAATCACGCAAAAAATCTGGCAAATTAGCAAACTTAGAAGCTGATATTTCGGCAGCACCACTTCAAAAATCTTCAACTGGTATCGGCCACACTCGTTGGGCAACTCATGGCGCGCCAAGTGACGTTAATGCCCATCCACATTTGAGTGAAGACGGTTCTATTGCGATCATTCACAACGGAATAATCGAAAACTTTGCAGTCCTGCGTGACAAATTAATTGCTGAAGGTGTCACTCTGCGTAGTCAGACAGACTCTGAAGTCGTTGCTCACCTATTAGCCAAGCAAGTTAAAACCACTCCGGACTTAGGTGATGCACTTCGCGAAGTTTGTCAGTCACTAACAGGTGCATTCACTTTGGTGGTTGTCAGTGCGGACAAACCAGATTTGGTTGTTGCAGCTCGCAGGAATTCACCACTTGTTGTTGGTCGCGGCAAAGGTGAAAATTTCCTCGCCTCTGATGTGTCAGCTTTTATCGCACACACTCGCAATGCCATTGAATTAGGTCAAGATCAGGTTGTTGAAATCACTCCAGATTCAATTGAAGTGACAGACTTCCAAGGCAATCCCGTAAACGTAGTTGAGTATGAAGTTACTTGGGATGCAGCAGCTGCAGAAAAAGGTGGTTATGACCTTTTTATGCTTAAAGAAATTGCAGAACAGCCAAAAGCGGTAGCGGACACTTTACTGGGACGAATTGATTTAACTGGCAAAGTTTCTTTGCCTGACATGGCACTTGATGAAAAGTACTTAAAAGGCATCAAAAAAATTATCATCACAGCATGTGGAACTGCCTATAACGCAGGATTAATTGCCAAATATGCAATCGAACACTGGACACGTGTTCCAGTTGAAGTTGAATTGGCTAGCGAATTTAGATACCGCGATCCAATTTTGAACGATGAAACTTTAGTGGTTGCCATCAGCCAGTCCGGTGAAACTATGGACACCCTGATGGCGATGCGTTACGCCAGGGAACAAGGTGCCAAAGTATTAGCCATATGCAATACAAACGGCTCAACAATTCCGCGTGAAAGTGATGCGGTGATTTATACGCACGCAGGCCCTGAAATTGCAGTTGCCTCAACCAAGGCATTCCTTACCCAGATCGTTGCACTGTATTTATTTGCAATGTATTTAGCGCAAACCCGCGGTACTGGCTATGGTGAAGCTGCAAGTGAAATCGCACTTGAGCTTGCCAGCATGCCTAACAAGATCGATTTAGTTCTTGATACAGCACAAGGCGTTAAGCGAATTGCTGAAGAGATTCATTCAGCAAACTCAATACTCTTTTTGGGTCGTAGCGTTGGATTCCCCGTTGCCCTTGAAGGAGCACTAAAACTTAAAGAACTTGCGTACATGCATGCCGAAGGTTTTGCCGCTGGTGAATTAAAGCATGGCCCGATTGCACTTATTGAAGATGGCCTTCCGATTTTCATCGTGGTGCCACCTGTTGAAGATGAATTGCATGACAAGATTGTTTCGAATATTCAAGAAGTGCGCGCTCGCGGGGCAAAGACAATAGTTCTTGCCGAAGAAGGCGATGAATCAATTAATGAATTTGCAGATCACATCATGCGACTGCCAAAGTGCCCATCATTAATGCAGCCACTGCTGGCCACAGTTCCGCTTCAGATTTTCAGCTGTGAGATGGCAACTGTCAAAGGTTATGACGTGGATCAACCGCGCAACCTTGCAAAGAGCGTAACTGTTGAATAATCCTGTTGATTCAGGTGCTAATTTCGCAATTTAACTAAATTCAGGGCAAAGTTAATACATGGCAATTATCGGAATCGGCGTTGACGTTGTTGATTTAGCGCGCTTCGAAGCTGTTTTAAGCCGCACCCCTGGAATTGCCGATCGCCTATTTACTAAAGCCGAACAAAAAAGTGCTGAAGGCCACGAGCTTGCTTTACAGTCACTTGCTGGAAGATTTGCAGTAAAAGAAGCTGTAGCCAAAGCCCTTAAAGCACCAGCTGGGATGCATTTTCATGATTGTGAAGTCAGCAATGGTGGCGCACCAGAAGTGACTATTAGCGGTTCAGTCAAAGATGTAGCTGACAAACTTGGTGTGACCAATTGGCATGTCTCCATCAGCCATGACGGACCTGTGGCTATTGCGTATGTAATTGCTGAGAAAGTGTGAGTTTGATGACCCAACATCATGTGACCGCGGACATTGACTTAGGTCGATTGAGCCGAAATGTTGAAACTCTCAAACGAAAAATAAATGGACCTGCCTTAATGGCAATCGTCAAAGCCAATGCTTATGGTCATGGCCTTGTGCAAAGCGCCCAAGCGGCAAAGCGCGGGGGAGCAGATTGGCTTGCAACTGCACTAATAGAAGAGGCAATTGATCTTCGTAATGCCGGTGTAGCCGGTCCAATTCTTACTTGGCTTAACACACTCGATGATCGTTTTGAAGAATGTATTTCAAAAGATATTGACCTTGGAATCAATTCACTGGAATCGCTTTCTGCTATTTCTGTCGCTGCAGTAAAAGTAGGAAAACCAGCACGCGTTCAAGTAAAAATTGATACCGGACTTGGTCGCAATGGTGTCACTCTAGATGACCTACCCAACTTAATCAGTGCACTCAAGCAGGCACAATCTAATGGTCAGATAAACGTTATTGGGGTTTTCTCACACTTTGCTTATGCGGATGAACCAAGTAATCCAACAATTGGTGAACAAATAAATAACTTCAAAATCGCTGTTGATGCGTTAACTGATGCAAATTTCGAATTAGAAGTGAAGCACTTATCAAATTCTGCAGCAACTCTTGGTTTACCGCATACCTACAACAATCTTGTCCGACCAGGATTAGCTATTTATGGCATTTCTCCAAGTCCTGAGGTTGGCGAAGCAGTAGAGCACGACTTAAAACCAGTGATGCGCCTTCGCGCACCAATTATTTTGATTAAAGATGTTCCCGCAGGTACAGGTGTCTCGTACGCGCATCAATATCACACAAAGAATCAAACAAAACTTGCATTAATTCCAGCTGGATATGCTGATGGAATTCCACGTGCTGCGTCAAACAAAGGGCCACTGTTAATTGACGGTAAGCGATTCACAATTTCTGGTCGAGTATGCATGGATCAGTTTGTCGTTGATATCGGCGATGCTAATGTCAAACCTGGTGATCAAGCAGTGTTATTTGGTGATGCGGCAAACGGTGAACCAAGCGTTAATGATTGGGCAGAGGCTGCAGGGACTATCAATTACGAAATTGTTACTCGAATTGGTCCACGAGTTTTCCGTAATTACCTAAACGGATAACTGTGAAATATGTAATTGTCGACGCAAATAAAATGCGCGCCTTTGGTGCGTATTTAGGAAAACAATTGCGCGCAGGTGATTACATTGTTTTAAATGGCCAATTGGGTGCTGGTAAAACTACATTCACCCAAGGTTTAGGCCAGGGTTTGAATGTTTCTGGCAGTGTTACAAGTCCAACATTTGTCGTTTCGCGAATTCATAAACCCAGAAGCAACGATCCGGAATTAATTCACATTGATGCTTATCGGCTGGAGAGCGCAGAGCAATTAATGGATCTTGATCTTGAAGATCATCCAAATTCTGTTGTAGTGATGGAGTGGGG
>JBEGOT010000028.1:0-11249 GCA_041181865.1 Actinomycetota bacterium
AATTTCTAACATTACTGATCAGTTCAATCCAACTGCTAGACCTCTTGTGGCAAGCGTTGTAGCAACTTTGATCGAGTCAGTTGTCGCTCAGGCAGAAGACCGCATTGTTGTTGGTGGAACATCGAATTTAACCCGTATTGGAACAGATTTTATGACTTCTGTTGGTCCGGTTCTAGAAGCTCTTGAAGAACATGTTGTGCTACTTCGGTTACTTGGTCAAGCAGCTGAACCTGATGCAATTACAGTTCGTATCGGTGCTGAAAACCCAGTTTCCGAATTACATTCGACATCAGTTGTGACAGTTGGCTATGGCTCAGCTGATGAATCCTTTGCACACCTAGGGGTACTTGGCCCAACTCGAATGGATTACGCAAACTCAATGACCGCAGTTCAAGCAGTTGCCAAATATGTTGGCCAGATATTGATGGGTAAGTAATGGCTGATCATTATCAAGTACTTGGTGTTTCAAAACAGGCAACACCTGAAGAAATTAAAAAGGCTTATCGCAAATTAGCCCGTGAACTTCACCCAGATGTAAATCCTGAAGAAGGCGAGCGCTTCAAAGAAGTTACTGCCGCTTATGAGGTTCTTTCTGATCCACAAAAGCGTCAGATGTACGACTTGGGTGGCGACCCGTTCTCAAGTGGTGGCTTTAATTCAGCAGCTGGTTTTGGTTTTGGTGACATTGTTGATGCATTTTTTGGTGGCGGGCAACGCGGTCCAAGACCTCGCATGCGTCGCGGGCAAGATGCCTTAATTCGAATTCAAGTTTCACTTGAAGAAGCTGCTTTTGGCACTACTCGTGAATTAAATGTCGATACGGCAGTTCGCTGTTCTGTTTGCGAAGGCAAGGGAACTGCTGAAGGCGCATCAATTGTTGACTGTTCAATGTGTCACGGTCGTGGTGAAATCCAGTCTGTTCAGAAATCTTTTATCGGTCAAGTAATGACCACAAGACAATGTCCGCAATGTCAGGGATTTGGAACGCTTAATCCACATCCATGTGCGGAGTGTGCTGGTGATGGTCGAGTTCGAACTCGATCAACTGTGACCTTAAATGTTCCAGCAGGCGTTGAAGGTGGAACTCGCATTCAGATGACCGGTCAGGGTGAAGTTGGTCCTGGTGGCGGTCCAGCTGGAGATCTGTATGTTGAAATTATCGAAATCGCACATCCGGTATTTGAACGACATGGCGACCAACTTCATGCAACTCTTACATTGCCAATGACCGCAGCAGCACTTGGCGCAAAGCTTGAAGTTGAAACTTTGGATGGCCCCCATTCAATTGATGTGAAGCCAGGTACTCAGTCAGGTGAAACCGTTGTCCTTAGGCACCTTGGTATGCCAAGGTTGCGTGGCCATGGTCGTGGGGATTTAATCGTGCACCTTGAAGTTCAAACACCAACAGACTTAACTAGTGAACAGCAGGAATTATTGACCAAGTTGGCGCAAGCTCGCGGGGAAGAAAAACCAGCAGCAACGTTCACCGAACATAGTTCAGGTATTTTTGGAAAAATTAAGGATGCGTTTACAGGTCGATGAGTGCACAAGTTTATTTAGTTGACGCAGGAGCGCTTCCGGAAGGAATCACCACAGTTGAACTAACTGGCGATGAAGCACATCACGCAGTGAAAGTTAAGCGCACCGAAGTTGGCGAGGTTATTGAAATTTGTGATGGCCAAGGTGTTCGGGTTCGTGGGAAAGTGGCCGAAGTTAAGAAGCATTCTTTGAAATTAAGCGTTGAATCAAGAACTGTTGAACCCGAATCAAAATTAAAACTAACCGTCGCCCAGGCCTTAGCTAAAGGTGATCGAGCAGACTTAGCACTTGAAATTCTCACTGAAGTTGGCGTTGATTTCATTTTGCCTTGGCGTGCCGAATTCGCAATTGCTAAATGGGATGACCAAGAAAAAGGCAAAGCCAAATGGCAAAACACAGTTGCGCAGGCGTCTAAACAATCAAGGCGCAGTTGGATTCCAGTCGTTCAGGATGCAGTAACCACTGAGGATTTAGCAAAGCTTGCAACTAATTACGATGTCGCAGTTGTTCTGCATGAATCTGCGGTACGTAGTTTTGCTGATCTTTGGCTGCCAGAGCGCGGTTCAATTTTGTTAATTGTTGGACCTGAAGGTGGCGTATCACCAAGTGAACTTGAGCAACTAGCCGCAATTCAACAAGTGCGAATGGGTAAAACAGTTATGCGTACTTCAACAGCAGGTGCGATCGCTGCTGGCGCAATTTTAAGTAAAACTCGTTGGGTTCAGGAATAAAAAATGTCTGATTGTTTATTTTGCAAAATCGCCGCTAAAGAAATCCCTGCAGATTTTGTTTTAGAAACTGACTCCGTTGTTGCTTTCCGAGACATCGCTCCACAAGCCCCAACACATGTGATCGTGATTCCACGTGAGCATTTCGACAATGCCGCTGAACTGGCAAATGGGAACAAAGAATTGGCTGCTGAAGTGCTTCAGGCAACTGTGGATGTGGCGACCCTGGAGGGCTTGGCAGAGGGCTATCGAATTGTGACGAATACAGGCTCAGATGGTGGGCAATCAGTTAGCCATGTGCACTTTCATGTGCTGGGCGGACGAAGCCTTAATTGGCCCCCTGGTTAAGCATTTAGAATTGATTTAATGACAATTTCGGCATCACCTACTCACTCTGTAGTCGTAATCCCAACTTCAACCCCAATGGTTTCAGTTGTTGGTACTCGCGATGAATTACTCAAAGTAATTGAACGCGCCTTTCCCGATGTTGTCGTAATGGTTCGTGGCAATGAAGTGACTCTTGATGGCCCAGACCCAAGCGTTAAATTAATTGAACAATTAATCAGTGAAATGCTGGTAGTGCTTCGAACAGGTCAGGGCTTAACCCCAGATTCAGTTGATCGTTCAATTGCAATGCTACGTAGTGATGTTCGTCCAGCGGATGTTTTAACTGCCAATATTCTTTCTAATCGCGGTAAAGCAATTCGTGCTAAGACGTTAAATCAAAAGCATTATGTCGATGCAATTGATAACAACACAATTGTTTTTGGTATCGGTCCAGCCGGTACAGGTAAGACTTACTTAGCTGTTGCTAAAGCTGTGCAGGCTCTGCAAAGCAAACAGGTCTCTCGAATCATTTTGACTCGACCGGCTGTTGAAGCAGGCGAGCGCTTGGGATTTTTGCCAGGAACACTCAGTGAAAAGATCGACCCTTACCTACGCCCACTTTATGACGCGCTGCACGACATGGTTGATGCAGATTCAATACCTCGCTTGATGACCAGCGGAACTATCGAAGTTGCGCCGCTTGCTTACATGCGTGGTCGCACATTAAATGATGCATTCATTATTTTGGATGAGGCCCAGAACACTTCCCCTGAACAAATGAAAATGTTCCTAACGCGGCTTGGTTTTGGTTCAACCATGGTCATCACAGGTGATGTGACCCAAGTGGATTTGCCATCTGGAACATCTAGTGGCCTACGAGTCGTTCGCGACATTCTTACCGGAATTGATGATGTGGCCTTTTGTGAGATGAGTTCTCAAGATGTCGTTCGCCATAAATTAGTTGGCCAAATTGTTGATGCCTACGTCAAGTTCGATGAAATGAAAGCTAAGAAACGTTAAATGTCGATTGATGTTAATAACGAATCTGAGTTTGAGGCGGACGAAAAAGATTTAGCTGATCAAGCTGCTTTTATGCTGCGTAAGTTGCATGTAAACCCAGCCGCTGAACTTTCAATCATGCTTGTTGGTGAAGTTGCCATGGCAGCACTTCACGAAAGATTTATGGATGAACCAGGTAGTACCGATGTTTTAAGTTTTCCAATGGATGAACTTCGCGCTGGAACACCAGATGAATTAAGCGCTGAAGGAATTTTAGGTGACATTGTTATTTGCCCTGAAGTAGCAGTCCGCCAGGCCCAAGTTGCAGGTCACACAACTGAAGTTGAAATGCGCTTGTTGCTAACTCACGGCATTTTGCATCTTCTGGGCCATGACCATGCTGAACCTGAAGAACACAAAGTTATGTTTGGTTTACAGGCAGAATTATTACTTGAATGGGAAATTGAACGCAATCGTCGAGGCGCGAACTAATGTCTGACTTAAGTTCGTTAGTTGCTGCTTTCATATTGGTAGTGATTGCTGGCATTTTGGTTGCCACCGAATCAGCTCTTTCCAGAGTTAGCAAGGTCACTGTTGAACAACTCAAAAAAGACGGAAATAAAAAAGCTGAAATTCTTTTTGGGCTACTTGATAACCGCGCGAAATATGTAAACGCACTTCTTTTCGCTCATCTTTCACTTTCAACGATTGCTGTAATTTTGGTCACCAATTCCTCAATTGGATTACTTGGGGACAACCCACAGGCGCTTGCTGTTGCTGCAATTTCAATGGTGGTTGTTGGTTATGTGTTTCTTGGTGTTGCGCCACAAACACTTGGACGTCAACATCCAGAGCGCATCGCAATGCGAACACTTGGTTTAACTCGTTTTGTGACAATATTTTTAAGCCCACTAAGCCGATTTTTCATTGCCCTAGGTAATGCGATCACACCAGGTAAAGGCTTTAGAGAAGGGCCATTTTCAACCCAAGCAGAACTTCGCGAATTAGTGGATATGGCTGGCGCCGACTCTGTTATCGAAGATGATGAACGCCAGATGATTCATTCAGTTTTCGAGCTAGGTGACACCGTGGCTCGTGAAGTTATGGTGCCTAGAACAGAAATGGTTTGGGTGGAAAGCACCAAGACCCTTCGCCAAGCGATGTCCCTTGGCCTTCGTTCTGGGTATTCACGAATTCCAGTGGTGGGCGAAAGCATCGACGATATTGTTGGCGTTATCTACGTCAAAGACATTGCCAAACGAATTTTTGAACATAGTGATGCTCAAACAACCGAACGTGTTTCAGATTTGATGCGCCCGGTTTATCTAGTTCCAGATTCACGCTCAGCTGATGAACTTCTGCGTGATATGCAGGCAGCTCGCACTCATTTAGCAGTTTTGGTCGATGAGTACGGCGGCACAGCAGGACTTGTGACCATTGAAGATGTACTAGAAGAAATTGTTGGCGAGATTTCTGATGAATATGATGTAGCCGCGCCAGATGTAGAAGAGCTAGGCGATGGTGAATACCGAATCAGCGCCAGGCTGCATGTTGATGACTTAGCTGAACTTCTCGACATTGAAATCGAGGAAGAAGGCGTGGATACAGTTGCAGGGCTCATGGCAAAGCGATTGGGTAGTGTTCCTATCTCTGGTGCCCAAGTCGACATTGGCGAGCATATTTTGACTGCTGAATCTGCTGTTGGCCGACGTAATCGAATTAGTACAGTCCTTGTTACTCGCGATACGTTTAGTGATAACGACTCGGAAGAAAATGATGAGTAACTGGACTGCTGAAGATGACAAATTAGTCACCTTAGCCAAGAGTGTTCGCACACGTATTGGTGCTGCTAGCGGTGCTGCTATTCGCGATGAAACTGGTAGAACTTACGCAAATGCAGAAGTATCAACTGAATTCTTAAATTTATCTGCCCTTGAATTAACTGTCGGCCAAGCGATTGCTTCGGGTGCGACCAGTCTTGAGGCAGTAGTTCTTTGCACTGAAGAAGAGTTAGCTGATTATGATCGAGCTGTTGTTGAAGGTTTTACTGGTCCCAATACGCCAATTTATTTAGTAAATGTGCGCGGCGAGCGTACTAATTAATGACAACTAAGAGTTCAGCAAAAACGGGCTTAATTGGGCTTTTAATTTCAAGCTTCTTTTTTAGTACGGCGACAACTTCCAGAGCAATTATGGATAACCCAGGTACACCAGCATCCGTTGCGGCTTGGCGTATTTTTCTCGGTGGTGCTGGAATCGGACTTTATGTTCTTTATAAATATGGTCGCAAGGATTTTGCCCGGATACTTAAAATTCCAATTGTCTGGTTGCTTGGATCGTTCACATTCGTATTTCAACTTGCAATGTTTTATGCAGCGCCAAAAATCGGGGTTGCGGTAAGTGCGTTAGTTGCGATTGGCTCCTCATCATTCTTAGCTGGTTTATTTTCAACAATTTTTGGTTTTGGTAAACCAACAAAGATTTGGATGCTTAGCACCGTCGTAGCAATTTGTGGATTGACCTTGTTAACAGGTTTCAATGGCAATCTTGAAATTACCGGAATCTTGGCAGCACTGTCTGCAGGATTAATGGCAGCACTTTTTGTGGTGTTAGGTGTTAACACAATTCGTACCCAAAAAGCTGACGGCATTTTGGTAAATGGCGTATTCATGTCCATTGGTGCAATGTTGGCTGCGCCAGTTGCCCTAACCAGCGGTGGCTGGATTGATTCAACTAGTGATCTGCTTTTGATTATTTATTTGGGACCAATTGCCACAACACTTGGGAACATCTTTTATGGAATAGGTCTGCACAACTTAAGTCCAGGAACTGTAACCACAATCATGTTGCTTGAGCCTGTCGGCGCAACAATCTGGGGCATTTTCTTACTTGATGAACAGTTAACTACTCAAGGATTAATTGGTTGCTTAGTAATTCTTTCAGCCCTTGCATTGCTTGCTTATTCAGAATCAAAAAGGCCAATCATTAAAGATTTAGAAGAAGTAGGCACTCTTGCGTAGCGGATTTGCTTGCATCGTTGGTCGGCCAAATGTCGGTAAATCAACGTTAACTAATGCACTTGTTGGACAAAAGATTGCGATCACATCAGGTCGCCCGCAAACGACTCGTCACACAATTCGTGGAATTGTTAATCGTCCAGATGGCCAAATAGTTCTAATTGATACCCCAGGTGTGCATCGCCCGCGCACACTGCTTGGTGAGAGATTAAATGCACTAGTAGCTGATACCTGGTCGGAAGTGGACTTAGTTGTCATGTGCTTTCCTGCAAATGAACCAATTGGTCCAGGGGACAGGTTCATAGTTGAGCAAATCGCAAGTTTGCCAAAAGTTAAAAAAATTGCCGTTGTCACAAAAGTGGATACGGTTGAAAAACAAGCGGTTGGCGAGCAGTTACTTGCGGTTAGTAATTTAGCTGGCGAACTTAATTTTGAATGGGCCGAAATTGTTCCAGTATCTGCGGTAAGTGGCATTCAAATTGATCTGCTTAGCAATCTTTTACTTTCACACCTGCCAGAAGGTCAACCGCTATATCCGGATGGTGAACTAACGGATGAACCTGAGCAAGTCATGATTGCTGAGCTGATTCGAGAGGCTGCCCTTGAAGGCGTTCGTGACGAACTGCCGCACTCTATTGCCGTTGTGGTCGATGAAATGGCAATGCGCGCCGAAAGACCCAAGGATAAGCCACTGATGGATATTTTTGCGGTGGTTTATGTTGAGCGCGAAAGTCAAAAGCACATTGTCATTGGGAAAAATGGCAGTCGCTTGAAAGAAGTTGGCACGACAGCTCGCGAAGCAATTTCCAAAATGCTAGGTGTTCCAGTTTTCTTAGATCTGCGCGTAAAAGTTGCTAAAGATTGGCAGCGCGATCCAAAACAGCTAAACCGTTTAGGTTTTTAATTATTTAAGTCATGCAGTCGCGGAATTAGGTCATTGCTTCTGCCATAAGTGTCAGAAATAGCAACTATGGCCGCTGCAATCGGAATTGCAATAAGCGCACCCAAAGCGCCAAATAAGTTTGCAAAAACGATAACGGAGCCGAATGCAAGTGCCGGATGAATGTCCATCATCTTTCGACTGATGCGTGGCGACAGAATATAGTTTTCAAATTGCTGGTAAATCGTTGCGAAGATGATGATCCAGATTGCATCAAATGGTGTGCTGAATAAAGTAAATAGCACTGGAATCAAGATACCGAGGTAAGTACCAATTGCCGGAATGAATTGGCCAACGATCCCAGTAATAATTGCCATTGGTAACCAGTAAGGAACACCAATTGCCATAAAGAAAATACCGTGGGCAAAAATTGAAACAATTGCCAACAAAAGTTTTGAAGCCACAAACCCGCCAGTTTTTTGAACTGCGATATCCCAAGTTGTAACAAATACCTCTTGCGCTGATGGGCTTAGCCAGCGACCGATGGCCCTGCGAACCCGAGTGCCTTCAGCAGCGAAATAGTAGGCGAATAGCAACATTGTCATGAACTGAAAGATGGCACCAATTAATCCAGTCACCACACCAACCACACCGCCGGCTAAGTTGCTCGCCCAAGTTGCCATTTGTTCGGGCGTTAAATTGAGCGACTTTTGAATTTCAGCTGAGCTCAGAGTTAGTTGAAAAGTTGAATTAATCCAATTCACTGCATTTGTGACAATGAAAGGAAGTTCATCAACAAGTGATGCTGCTTGCGAAAAGAGCACGCCGCCAAATAACCCCAAGAATCCAATGCCCACAACAATCAAAGAAATGAGCACCACGCCTACTGCGCCACCGCGCTTCATGCCTTTTGCTGTTAGCCAGTCAGCTGCTGGATCCATGGCAATTGCGGTTAACCAGGCAAGTAGCAGCAAGAAAATGAAATTTCGGTTCTTATCAAAAATCCAAAGACTAACCATCAAGCCAATGACCCAGAAAGTAATGATCCGCAAAGACTGATTTAAGTTATGGCGATCAAATCCAAATAACTGTGGTGGGTTTTGTGGCTCTGGTTTGGTTTTCTTCATACCTTGACGTTACCTGATCGCTTAAATGTAGGTAAGCCATGACACCATAGACCTATGCCAAGTTACCGCGCCGAAGCCATTGTTCTGCGCACACACAAACTCGGCGAAGCTGACCGAATCATTACATTTTTAACCAGAGAACGCGGCAAAGTTAGAGCCGTTGCAAAAGGGGTTCGCCGAACCAAGAGCAAATTTGGCGCTCGACTTGAACCATTCAGTCGAGTTGATCTATTACTGCACGAAGGTAAAAACCTACACATAATCACCCAAGCTGAATCACTAAATGCTTACGGTCAAGATCTTGCTATTGATTACACGCTTTGGACAGCAGGTCAAACAATGCTGGAAACCGCTGATCGTTTAGTCTCTGAAGAATCTGTGGCAAATGAAGCGCAGTACTTATTACTTGTTGGCGCACTTCGCACACTAGTAAATGGTGAACATGACTCAACTCTGGTGCTAGATGCCTATTTATTGCGGGCACTTTCCCTTGCTGGTTATTCGCCAACTCTTGATGCCTGCATAGTGTGTGGGATGTCAGGAGCGCAGCCATTTTTCCACGTGCCATCTGGTGGAGCGCTTTGCTTTGATCATCGAGCCCCAGGAAGTGTTGCTCCAAAAGCAGAATCAATCCAACTAATGCAGGCACTGCTTGAAGGTGATTGGCAATCAGCTGATCAAGCCACGGGTTCACAAAAAAATGAAGTTTCTGGAATTGTTGCTGCCTATACCCAGTGGCATATGGATAAAACACTTCGGTCATTGCCGCTAGTTGATCGAATTCGTTAGTTCCGTGGAAAGATAAATCTATGCAGCCGCCTAAACATAGCTCTGGAGCAACTGCGCCAAAAATTGCAAAAGATTTAATTCCAAAACACGTAGCAATCGTGATGGATGGCAATGGCCGCTGGGCAAAGGAACGTGGCTTACCAAGAACTGCAGGGCATGAAGCTGGCGAACAAAGTTTGATGGATTGTGTTTATGGCGCATTAGAACTTGGAATCACTCACATTTCGGCTTACGCCTTTTCAACTGAAAACTGGAAGCGCTCACCAGATGAAGTTAAATTTCTGATGAATTTCAATCGCGATGTCATTAGGCGCCGTGTAGGTGAAATGAATGATTTAGGTGTCCAAATACGTTGGGCTGGGCGCCGACCTAAATTATGGAAGTCAGTAATCGACGAATTGGAAAAAGCTGAAGAGATTACTAAGCGCAACAAAAAACTCACCTTAACAATGTGTGTAAATTACGGTGGCCGCGCTGAGATTGCTGATGCAGTTTCCAGAATTGCTAGTGATGTTAAATCTCGCAAACTAGATCCAGCAAAAATTACCGAAAAAACTATTGGTAAATATCTGGATGAACCAGATTTGCCAGATGTTGACTTATTTGTTCGTTCAAGTGGCGAACAGCGAATAAGTAACTTTTTACTTTGGCAAAGTGCATATGCTGAGTTTGTTTTTCTAGACACGCTTTGGCCAGATTTTGATCGCCGACATTTGTGGAATGCCTGCGAGATTTTTGCTAGTCGCGATCGCCGTTACGGCGGGGCAGTACCAAACGAAATTAAATAGATTTAGTGCGCAGCTAAATTAATAATTAAGCCCATCGCAATCACGCCAGAAACTGTGGCAAGCAAGGTCAACCTTGAAGGGTGATCGTGGTGCGCTTCAGGCAGGATGTGTGAAGTAGATAGGTAAGTTAAGAATCCAGCAAATAACGCCAAATACAAACCAATGTGCTGATCGCTGATACTGATCGTTGTTCCTAGAGTGGCGCCAGAAATACGTGCAATCGCATCCACTGCAAGTAGCGCAAGTGATGACCTCTTCCAGTCACCGCTTTTAACCAATAGTGAAACTGTGTTTAAGCCATCTGTGAATGCGTGACCTAAAACTGCGATCGCAACAGCCCAGCCAACTTGCGTTGAAACTTGGAAAGCTAAACCAACTGCCACACCGTCAAGGAAGACGTGAATGGCCATGGCCATAGCGCCAATCACACCTGCGGTGTGATTATGTTCGTGATCATGGTTTTCGTGATGCTCACTGGCTTCATGAGCACCAGAAAAATGCTCCAAAATATGCAAAACCAAAAAACCAACAATGAAAGCAACCATTACATCGGGGGTATTACCGAATGCTGAATTGGTGTTTAGCTCAAAAACTTCTGGAATTAAATCAAAGGCAACTAAGCCTAGAAGTAAGCCACCGGAAAGCCCAAGGACTAAATGTCGCTGGTCACGGGCACGTAACGCTAATGAGCCACCCAAAAATGTGGCGATGACGGTTACAAAAGCAATATAAATGGCCATACCTTGATTCTACCTTTTGAATAGTGATGGCAAATGCATCAGCAATTGTTGCTTGTGTTTGTATATGTTCATGACGTCAGCACAGCCAGCCAAAAGCCAATTGCGCAAGAAACTTGAAATCTTAAGCACGCCACTTTTATTAACTATTAATACTTGGCCTAAATGGCTAGTCCCACTTTTGATGCTGGGATTTTTATTAGTGGGCTTGTTTGTCCCTGGTGTCGTTGGTGGCTTCTTTATATTTCTAGTTGGATTATTTGTTGGCTGGTTACTTTTCTTATCCTGGCCATTACTTGATACCAAATCTAAATTATT
>JBEGOT010000029.1:0-2812 GCA_041181865.1 Actinomycetota bacterium
CAATCAGGACCTGTGAAACTTTACATTCCCGAAACCAGAATTAATCCAGCAGTTATGGATTCACTTCGTCAGATTTTAAGTACCCACAATGGAACAACTGAAGTTCACTTAACTTTGATTCAAGATCAGTCGCTAATCTCACTTAAGACAGATGACAAACTTCGAGTTACTCCTTCGCCTTCTCTATTTGCTGATTTAAAAGCATTACTTGGCCCAGGATGCTTAGAAGCGCCAGCTAATCTGCAATAGGGGCAAATAGCGCTTTTGTTACAGCCACTAAATCATTTGGTGAAAGTTCTATATCAAAACCGCGCTTGCCACCGCTAACCAGAATTGTTTCTTGAAGCTGGGCCATCTCATCAATAACTGTTGGCAATAATTTCTTTTGACCAACTGGGCTGATTCCGCCAACCACGTATCCAGTTAGCCGGCTTGCAACATCAGGTTTGGCCATTACAGCTTTCTTGCTGCCTAAAGCTTTAGCAAGGTTCTTGAGGTTCACCTGCTGATTAACCGGAACGATGCCAACGGCGTAACCGTTATCAACTTCAGCAACCAAAGTTTTAAAAACTTGATCGTAAGGCAAGCCAAGTTTGTCAGCGGCTTCTAAGCCGTATGAAGTGACACTTTGATCATGGTGATACTCGTGAACTTTGAAATTGATTCCAAGTTCTGTTAACAGTTTGGTTGCTGGCGTGCTCACAAGAGAAATGATAGGCGTTTATTCCAGTTAGAATTGAAGAGTGCTTGCGACTATTGATTTACGCGGAAAAACTCACTCCGCTCGCGAATTACGCGGTCTAGTTCCACGCGCTGAGTTCGATTTAAACGAAGTTCTTGAATATGTTCGCCCAATTGTTGAATCTGTTAGGGATCGTGGGGTAGAAGCAGCCCAAGAATGGTCTGAAAAGTTTGATGGCACAAAAGCGCGAAATATTCGTGTGCCTAAAGAAGTTATTGCCGACGCGTTAGCAAAACTGCCTCAAGATATTCGCACAAGTCTAGAAATAGCAATCCAGCGCGTTCGCAAAGTTCATGAACACCAACGTCGCACTGACACTGAAGTAACTGTGGTTCCTGGTGGAACTGTGATGGAGCGCTGGTTACCAGTTGAACGTGTTGGTTTGTATGTTCCTGGTGGCCGTGCGGTTTATCCAAGCAGCGTGATTATGAACGTGGTACCAGCTCAAGTAGCCGGTGTTCCGTCAATTGTTGTTGCTTCACCACCACAACTTGATAACAATGGTTGGCCACACCCAACTATTTTGGCTGCCTGCGCTCTTCTAGGCATTGAAGAAGTTTATGCAGTTGGTGGCGCCCAAGCGATCGCCCTTATGGCTTATGGCACAACCGGCATTGATGCAATTGATCCGGTTTACCTAATCACTGGACCTGGCAACATGTATGTAACAGCTGCCAAGCGATTACTTCGTGGATTAATTGGAATTGATTCAGAAGCTGGCCCAACTGAGATTGCGATCTTGGCAGATGACAGCGCAAACCCTGATTACGTTGCTGCAGATTTAATTAGCCAAGCTGAACACGATGTAGTTGCCGCTTCAGTATTAGTAACCAACAGCACAGATCTTGCCCAAAAGGTTCAATCAGTACTAGTTGAACAGGTTGCTAAGGCAAAACACTCTGACCGAATAAAGACAGCTTTAACTGGAACGCAAAGCGCCGTTGTGATTGTTGAAGATATGAAACAAGGTTTGGCAGTTGTTGATGCATATGCTGCAGAGCACCTAGAAATTCACACAGTCAATTCCCGTGAACTAGCGATGCAAGTGAAAAATGCAGGCGCAGTATTTATTGGTGATCATTCACCAGTGTCATTAGGGGATTACGCAGCAGGTTCTAACCACGTACTACCAACTGGTGGTTGTGCTTGTCACTCATCTGGTTTGTCAGTTCAGTCTTTCTTGCGCGGATTACATTACGTTGAATATTCAAAGGAAGCATTAAGCGAAATCGCGCCACATGTGATCACACTGGCTAATTCAGAAGATTTACCAAGTCATGGTGATGCCATTGCGATTAGGCAGCAGTAAATGACTGACCTGCCAATTCGCAAAGATTTAATTGGGTTAAAACCATACGGCGCACCACAGCTTGAAGTTGCAGCGCGCCTTAATGTGAACGAAAATCCATTTCCACTTTCACCAAAAATTGCAAGCGCCATGGCCAAAGCTGTCGAAGAAGCGGCGAGCAAACTAAATCGTTATCCAGATCGGGATGCAGTTAAATTGCGCACCGAATTGGCAAAATTTGTAAATGTTGATGCCAATACAAATTTAACTTTTGAAAATATTTGGCCAGCAAATGGCTCTAATGAGGTTATGCACCAGATATTTCAATTATTTGGTGGTCCAGGAAAGCTAGCTGTTGGTTTTGCACCGACGTATTCGATGTATCCGGATTACTGCCGCGATACCTTTACTGAATACAAAACTGTGAATCGAAACGACGATTTCACAATAGATCAGGGAGTGCTTGATCAAGCGTTAGCTCTTAATCCAGACATTATTTTGCTGGCATCACCCAATAATCCAACCGGCACAATTTTGGATGAACACTTAGTTACTTATTTACTTGGCAAATTTAACGGCATGGTTATCGTCGATGAGGCTTATGCAGAATTTCGTCAGCCAGAAATGCCAACCAGTATTCCACTAGTAAATGCCAATCCACATTTAATTGTCACCCGCACGATGAGCAAAGCGTTTTCTTGTGCAGGACTTCGTCTTGGTTATGCAGTTGCTAATGCCGAAGTAATTGCTGCACTTCAAATAGTTCGTTTGCCATATCACTT
>JBEGOT010000030.1:0-13126 GCA_041181865.1 Actinomycetota bacterium
GAGGTGTAAGGCAGTAGTGCGATTTCACGCGCATTCTTAACTGCGTTAGCAATGTCGCGCTGGTGCTGTGTGCAGTTACCTGTCACACGACGAGCACGGATCTTGCCGCGATCAGAAATAAATTTACGTAGTGCAGCAGTGTCTTTGTAATCGATTACTGCATTTTCATCTTTACAGAATGCACAAGCTTTTGGCTTGAACTTTCTTACTGGTGGCTTTGCCATTGTGGTGCTCTCCTTATGAGCCCGGTTTTATCCGGAATGGTTTTGGATTAAAAGTGATACCTAGAAAGGTGGTTCGTCGTTAGTCATCGGTGCTGCCCATGGATCTTCGCTAGGTGCACTTGAGCCACCTGCGTTGTATCCACCATCGCTACCGCGAGTTACACGACTTACTTTTGCAGTCGCATTGCGAAGTGCTGGACCGACATCGTCAACATCCATTTCAACTACAGTGCGCTTTTCGCCTTCTTTAGTTTCGTATGAACGCTGCTTTAGTCGACCAGTAACAAGAACGCGTGTGCCTTTTGTTAAAGACTCAGCAACGTTCTCGGCGTACTGACGCCAAACGCTACAACGTAAGAAAAGGGTGTCGCCGTCTTTCCATTCATTGGAATTACGGTCAAGAACACGGGTTGTTGAAGCAACTGTGAAAGAAGCTACAGCTTGTCCGTTAGGAGTGAAGCGTAGTTCTGGATCACCAGTTAGGTTTCCAACAACTGTGACAGTTACGTCACCTTGTGCCATTGTGAGTTCCCCTTACTTACTGTCGACCCGCATGACCTTGGTGCGAAGCACCGATTCATTCAGGCTTAGTTGACGATCTAGTTCTGCAACTGCTGCAGGTGAGCAATTGACGTCAAGCAGGGCGTAAATTCCTTCGCCCTTTTTGTCGATTTCATATGCCAAACGGCGACGACCCCAGATATCGACTTTGCGAACTTCGCCGCCATCTTTTTTAACAACATTTAGGAATGTGTCTAGTGATGGTGCGACCGTACGCTCTTCGAGCTCGGGATCAAGGATTACTACTACTTCGTAGTTACGCATACTTAATACCCACCTCCTGTGGACTAATCGGCCATGGTCTTTCCATGGCAGGAGGGATTAAGAATCCCAATTCTATGGGGTTTTTAGGATCCTTAAAAATTCGAGATTTAAAGGGTTTGTAGGTTTTATCGGTAGCCTTAGGACATGACCAAATTGGCGCTGGGATCCCATGTAAGTGGCGAAAACCCCATTGAAACCGCCAAAAAGCTGGGATTAGACCACATCCAGGTATTCCTAGCTGACCCGCAAGGCTGGAAGGGAACAGAAATCCCCCATGCCGATGGCGCTGAAGGTCTAAAGAAGTCTGCCAAAGCAGCCAAAATCGATATTTATGTGCACGCCAGATACGTAATCAATGTGGCCACCACAAATAACAAAGTTCGAATTCCAAGTCGCAAGTTATTACAAACCGATGTTGATGCAGCTGCGTCAATTGGTGCCAAAGCAGTCATCGTGCATGGTGGGCATGTCACCGTCGATGATGATCCAACAATTGGTGTGGCCAATTGGGTTAAAGCCCTTGATCAGTTGGACATGAAGGTTCCGGTTTATATCGAAAACACCGCTGGTGGAAAATTCTCTATGGCACGCAAACTTGAATCAATTGCCAGACTCTGGGACGCCGTTGGTTCAACAGGTGTTGGTTTTTGTTTAGACACGTGTCATGCGCACGCTGGCGGAATTGAACAAGCAGATCTTGCTGAAACAATTTTGAAAACAACTGGACGAATTGATTTAGTTCATTGCAATAACAGTCGTGATGCATTTGATTCTGGTGCAGATCGACACGCAAATTTAAATTCAGGAACAATGGATATTGATGTGATCATCAATAATTTGAAAAAAGCAAAAGCACCTGTGCTACTTGAAACACCTTTTGATGACATTGAAACTGATCTAAAGATATTGCGCGATGCGCTTAAGTAGTTGTGATTTTTAGTGATATTTGTAAAAGAAATTAGTTCAGAAGAACATCTGAAATATATCGACGCACAAAGCTCAGTTTCTTTTTTACAAACTCCTGCCTGGGGTGAAACAAAAGCTGGCTGGATTGCAAAATCACTTGGTTGGTTTGACGGCGATCAATTAATTGGTGCTGGCTTAGTTTTGTTGCGCAAAGTTCCAAAAGTTAAGAAATATCTTGCTTATCTACCTGAAGGTCCAGATTTTGATTGGGCTTCAACTCAAGTTCCAGATGCACTAACGGCATTAGTTAATTACTTAAAACCAATTGGTGTTTTCCAAATCAAAATTGGACCCCACACTTGGGTTCGTCGCTGGAAAGCCGAAACTTTAAAAGATGCGATTGCCAGTGAATCTGCGAAAAGAATTGGTCAGTTAACTGCGGATGAAATCAATCAAGTTGGTTTGAAATTAGTAACTCAACTAGAACAACTTGGTTGGCATCAGCCAACAGCTGAAGCTGCTGGCTTTGGTGATTATCAACCTCGATATGTATTTCAAATAGATTTAAAAAATAAAACTGAAGAGAAAGTTTCGGATGCTTTTAACCAACTTTGGCGTAGAAACATTAAAAAGGCCGAAAAATCAGGCGTTACGGTACGTGTTGGCACTAAAGCTGATTTAGAGATTTTCCATAAGTGTTATGTGGAAACCGCTAAGCGAGACAAGTTCACCCCAAGGCCGATTTCATATTTCCAAACGATGTGGACAAAGCTGCGTGAAGAAGATCCAAAGCGGATCAAGTTATTTATTGCAGAACACCCTGATTTTGAAGGCGCAATTGCTGCAACTACGTTAACCAGAGTTGGCAATCACTCTTGGTATTCATATGGAGCATCAACAACTGCTGCTCGTGATTTGCGCCCAAGTAATGCAATTCAATGGGCAATGATTAAAGACAGTTTGGCTGCTGGCAGTTTTATTTATGACATGCGCGGAATCTCAGACACGCTTGACCAAAATGACCATTTATTCGGTTTGATTCAGTTCAAACTTGGAACTGGTGGTTATGCGCAAGAATATGTTGGTGAGTGGGATTTTGTTATCTCAAAACCTTGGGCGACAGCGTTCAAGATTTATATGGCGAGGCGGTAATAGGTTATGACATTTGCATTAACTGTAGACCGCGAACTTTTTAACAAGAATATAAATTTGGTAATTGAAGATTTTAAAAAAGTAAATGCCCAAGTTATTCCAGTAATTAAAGGAAACGGTTACGGGTTTACTCGCCGCACACTTGCGCATGAATCAACAAAACTTGGCGTGAACCGAATTGCAGTTGGCACAGTTTTTGAACTGGATCAAGCTTTAACTGACTTTGGAAGTGAAATTGTTGTTCTTGAACCATTTAATCCAAACGATCAATTAAGTGTTGAAACATGGCAGCATGCAACTAAAAATAATGCTCACCGAATTATTGCAGTGATTGCTGGATCATATTTTTCCCAAGCTGCAAGTGCTGGAATTAAATTTGCCCTAGTTGAAGGCAAGACTTCTACTCATCGCTTTGGTGTGAGCCCAAATGATGTTCTTGGATTGATTAATGGCGATCAACACAATATTCAAATTGTTGGTTTAAATCTTCATCTGCCAATCGTTGATCCAGAAAATCTTGATAAAAAAGTTTTTGCAAGCTCTGATCGCGTAAATAAAAGAAAATCGTCTCCAAGACTTAATGAAATCTTTTCTTGGATTAATGCAATCGGCCCTCGAGTAAATGAAATGGGCTGGCCGCTTAAATTAAATCTTTCACATGTTTCGACAAAAGATGTTTCACAGATTTGTGAATTTGCCAAAGAAAATAATTTCAATATCGAAGTGTCGGTACGTCTTGGAACATCGCTTTGGTTAGGTGACCAAAAAGCCCTTCAAGTGACTGGAACAGTTCTAGAAATCCATGAGCTAACTGGAGACCATGAACATGTTGGCTACCGCCAGGTTGATGGCCACGGTCACGCTAGATTGCTTGTGGTTAGTGGTGGAACCGCTCATGGTGTTGCACTTGCTGCCCCAGCTTCAAGAAACACAATTCGATCAAAAGCTATTGCGCTGTCTGAAGGAATTTGCGAATCACTTGGCAAAGTTCGTTCACCTTTTAAATTAGGCAAAAAGAATCTACCTTTTGCTGAGCCACCACATATGCACGTTTCATTACTGTGGTGTGAAGATCGCAAAGTTAAAGTTGGCGATCAGCTTGAGTGCACAGTACGAAATACCACTGCAACTTTCGATTTAATTAACTTTCGCTAAGGCGAAGTCGGCGTATTTGTAATCGTTACACCAACTGCAGTTCCACCAGTAACGATTGTTCCGGCTGGAATTGATTGGTTAATTACATAAAGCGTTGCATTCTGATCAACATCTGCGCCAACACTTTCAATCAAAGCAATACCGTTGGCAGCAGCAATTGCTCGAGCGTCAGCGAGTGGCAAAATCAAATTTGGAACTGCAACTTGCTGTCCAACCAGTGCTGGATCAATACCGGTATAAATCGGTGTACCAGTTGGGTTCGCGCCATCTGGTTGACCTGCAGGCAATGCGCCAAAACCAGTTGCTTTAACACCATCAAGTGCACCCTTCATGAATGCAGTCCAAATACGCGCTGGGTATGAACCACCGGTAACTGTTCTCATTCCACCGGTTCCCTTGAGTGTCATTGGCTGACCATCGGGACCATCTTTTGTGAACATGATTGCTGCGGCAAGTTCTGGTGTGTAACCAGCAAACAAAGCTGACTTGTTGTCGTTGGTAGTACCGGTTTTACCAGCAACTGGTCGACCTGCTCTAAGTGCAGCTTTACCAGTACCAACTTCAACGACTTTCTTTAATGCATAACTAACTGTGTCAGCAACATCAGTACTGAATGCTTGAACGGATTGTGGTTTGTATTCAAACATCACATTTCCGGCCTTATCTTGAATTTTCTTAATGTAAGCCAAGTCAGTTTGCAGACCGCGCGCGGCAAAAGTTGAATAACCATTTGCAATGTCCACCACGTTTGGACTTGCGGTACCAAGAGTGAATGCAAGGTTTGGCATCATGCCAACTTCAGTTTCTGGAATGCCCGCGCGAATTGCAGATTGGTAAACCTTGTCTAGCCCAACTTGGTAAGCAAGTGAAACATAAGCGGAGTTAACTGAGTTCTCAGTTGCTAAAAGTAAAGTAATCCATTCGCCGTATGAATTATCGCCATAGTTAACGACTTCAAATCCATCAACTTTTGTTTTATTCATGCCGCTAAAGACACTGCCTAGCGAGAAATTGTTTTCAAGTGCTGCTGCCAATGTGAAAGGTTTAAAAGTCGAACCAGCCTGACCTATTGCTTGAGTCGCGTTATTGAACTGGTCTTGAAGGTAATCAGCGCCACCGTAAATTGCCACAACTTCACCAGTACCAGGACGAACTGCAGCCATGCCGATGCGAAGACCTTCAGTGCCTTCGGTTGGACCTTCTTCAATAACTGCAGATAGCGCAGCATCTTGAGCTTGTTTATTAAAGGTTGTGGTTACGCGAAGCCCTGCGCGGTTTAGTTGATCTTCAGTAATTCCAAGTTTGTAAAGTTCTTGCCTGGTTTGTTCAACTAAGTGACCCGTTGGACCAGCGAATGAATTCATGTTCTTGTGTTCGATGATGGTTGGGAAAACTTGAACGGCGCGTACCTCTTGGGTTATCCATCCTTTTTCGACCATGCCATCGAGTGTGTAATTCCAACGTTCAGTTAAGCCCGCTAAATTCTTTTCTGGTGCAAGGCCGTTTGGTGCTTGGATAATCGATGCAAGCACTGCAGCTTCAGAAATAGTTATGTCTTTTGCACTCTTACCAAATTAGGCATTCGCGCCGGTTTCAACTCCATAAGCACCGCGACCAAAGAAGCTGGTGTTTAAGTAGTTTTCAAGAATTTTTTCTTTGGTAATCATTGTTTCAAGTTTGATCGAAAGAATGATTTCGCGAACTTTTCGTTTGATTGTTTGCTCTTGACTCAAGTAAGCGTTCTTTGCATATTGCTGGGTAATTGTTGAACCACCACCGGCGTAGCCTGATTCTGAATTCCAAGGATTGATCCGAGCAATGATGTTGTTAAATAATGCGCGAGAAATACCACGAATTGAAAAGCCACCGTGTTCATAAAAATCACGATCTTCAGCCGCGAGAACAGCTTCTTGAACGGTTACTGGAATTTCAGCAAGATTTAATGAAACGCGATTTGCTTCACCCAAACGTCCAAGTTCAGTTGTGCCATCGTCGTAATAAAGAATTGTTGCTTGTGCCTGAGAAACGTCATTAGGTGCAGGTACTTCAACTGCGCGAACAGCCGCAAATAAAAACACAATGCCAAGAACTGCAGTGACAATTGAACCGGTTACAAATTGTCTGCGCGTTGGAAGTTTGAAATGTAAGTTCAACTTCGGCATCTTGGCTTTACTCATCTATCTATTCCAACACATCTCTTGGCTTACTCGGTGGTCGGCGTGGTGTGCCATCTCCTAAAACATAAGAAAGTTGAAGGTGATTCCATCCGCACAAAACACAGACTTCAACAACATAGACCCTAAAGTGGCCATACTCTCTTGCCATTTGCGGTAATTCGGCAGACATTTTTACCCGGCCAGCTAGATACCCAAGGTCATCACCATATACATAGGTGACATGAACTAAATCTGATTTAGCGCAAATGGGGCATTTTCGTTCAGTTTGTTCGCCATGATGCTTAGCTGCCCGTAATAAATATGGATCGGCATCACAAACTTGCTCCCTAGCCAAAGCATCGTTTTTGATTGTTTCTAAGGTTGCTCGCCTAGCCAGAATGTAATCCAGGACGTGTCTTGGCCTGGTTGGATCAGCCACATCTTCATACGGGTGGGGAATTGGCCGGGGTGGCTCTTGAGCCATGCCACCCAAACCAAGGCGATATCCCTTGATTCCTTGATTTCCTGTGGCCATGGGATTAAGCCTATGTCCATTAATAAAGCCCAGGGATTGCCTTATTTTGAGGCAAATAGGAGATCCAGTTGGACCTAATGTATTCTCTTGATGTATCTTTTTGATACATCCAAATGGAAGAGTGACTGTGGCTAAACGTTCTGAAGCATTAGAGCTTTCGGTCTTAGGCATCCTTTCGCAAAACCCTCAGCACGGTTATGAGCTGCGCAAACGGCTTATTTCAGTAACTGGGTTATTCAAGACAATTTCATACGGCGCGCTTTATCCAACGCTTAGGTCGCTAGTTGAACGTGGATTCCTAGCCGAACAGGATTCAAATCCAACCAACAAGTATCCAAAGCGCAATCGCATTGTTTATATATTAACCGATGCAGGTAAAGCCCATTTATCTTCGCTGCTAACAAATAGCGGTCCAGATTCCTGGGATGACGAAACGTTCGCTGTTCGCATGTCATTGTTCGCGCAAACATCTGCTGACACCAGAATTCATATTCTTCAAGGTCGCAGAGTCAGATTAGAAACTCGGCTAGCTGAGATGCGCACCAATGTTGCAAAGGGACGTGAACGTCTTGATGCATACACATTGGAATTACAAAAGCACGGACTAGATGCACTTGAACGTGAAGTGCGCTGGTTAAACGAATTGATTTCACATGAAGAATCGGGTGGCTTAACCAAGTCATCTGGTGCTTCTGCAAAAAATAAGTAATTCACAAAAGCAATAAGGAGGCTAAAAGTGGGTTCAGTAAGAGTAGCAATAGTTGGCGTAGGTAACTGCGCTTCATCACTTGTACAAGGTGTTGAGTACTACAAAGATGCAGATCCAAATGCACAAGTACCAGGTCTTATGCACGTGCAGTTTGGTCCATATCACGTACGCGACGTTGAGTTCGTTGCCGCGTTCGATGTTGATGGCAAGAAAGTTGGCCAAGATCTAGCACATGCGATCTTTGCTAGCGAAAACAACACCATTAAATTCTCAGAAGTTCCACCAACAGGTGTGACCGTTCAACGTGGCCATACTCTTGATGGCCTTGGTAAGTACTACAAAGAAATGGTTGTCGAATCAGACGAAAAGCCAGTTGATGTGGTTAAAGCCCTTAAGGACGCAAAAGTAGACGTACTTGTTTGTTACTTACCTGTTGGTTCAGAAGAGGCCGCAAAGTTTTACGCGCAATGTGCTATTGATGCAGGCGTTGGCTTTGTTAACGCGCTTCCAGTATTTATCGCTGGCACAAAAGAATGGGCAGACAAGTTCACTAAAGCTGGTGTGCCAATTGTTGGTGATGACATTAAGAGCCAGGTCGGTGCAACAATCACCCACCGTGTACTTGCAAAACTATTCGAAGACCGTGGTGTAATCGTAGATCGCACTTACCAATTAAATGTTGGTGGAAACATGGACTTTAAGAACATGCTTGAACGCGATCGCCTTGAATCAAAGAAGATCTCAAAGACTCAAGCTGTTACTTCAAACCTAAAACATGACCTTGGTGCAAAGAATGTTCACATCGGTCCATCTGACTATGTTGCATGGCTAGATGATCGCAAGTGGGCATTCGTTCGCCTGGAAGGTCGCGCATTTGGTGACGTTCCACTTAACCTTGAATACAAGCTAGAAGTTTGGGATTCACCTAACTCAGCTGGCGTAATCATTGATGCGATTCGTGCTTGCAAGATTGCAAAAGATCGTGGCGTAGGTGGCCCAATTCTTTCGGCATCAAGTTACTTCATGAAGAGCCCACCGGTTCAATATGACGACACAACTTGTAAGAATCTTGTTGAAGATTTCATTGCTGGCAAAGCTCAGTAATTAATTCAACAACCAAAAGAAAACTAAATATAAATAGCCTCCTGGTGGGACCCACATGATGTGGGTCCCACTTAACTTGCGGCGCTGCATTGTTCAACATAAGAAGCAGGTAACGTTTTCACTGTGAAAGTAGTTCGGCAAAAGCGTGTTAATTCGCTTTCAATTTTCAAAGGGCCAAATGCCCGTCGACTACTTTATGTGCGCTTATTTGGCCAAGCAGGCGATGGAATACTTCAAACCGCTTTAGCCACTTTCGTTTTATTTTCACCAGAACGTGCGGCAAACCCAGAGCGCATCGCACTTTCTTTTGCAATCTTGTTAATTCCATATTCATTAGTTGGACCATTTGTTGGTTTGTTTATCGACAGTTGGTCACGTCGATCAATTCTTTATCGCGCAAATATTTTGCGGGTAATTACAATGCTGGCGATTGCATTTGTCTTCACTGGACATGATGCAAACAAAACATTGGCAGTATTGGTTTTAATCAGCCTTGGGATTAATCGCTTTATTCAAGCTGCGCTAGCAGCTTCTGTTCCACACGTTGTTGATGAATCAAATTTGGTTGGCGCAAATGCGCTATTCCCAACTCTTGGCACAGTTGCCGCATCGATGGCCGTTGGTTTTGGACTTTGGATGCAAAAACTGATCGGGAATACTGACAACCTAAATGCGGGGTTGATCGTGATTGGCGCTGCATTTGCTGGAATTGCGGCATACTGCGCAACAACCTTTGCACCAAACGATGTGCTTGGTCCTCACGGTGTGACCAGTGAAATTAAAAAAGAATTTCGAAATGCAATCACAGGCTTAAGGGCTGGCGTTGATCGCTTAATCGCCGCACCTGATGCACTTCGTAGCATGGCCGCAGTTGCATTGCAGCGAGCAGCTTTTGGAACGTTAACTGTCACTGCACTACTGCTTGCTAGAACTGTTTGGAATAGTTCTAGCAACCCAGAAGATGCGGTTACTGATTTTGGATACTGTGCGATCGCTGCTGGGGCTGGATCGCTTGTGGCAGCAATAGTTTCGGCTTCACTTATGAATGGTCGCATTGAACGAGTCACAAAAAGTATGGACGAACGACAGTCAACAATTATTTTGATTGCGACTTTTGTTACCGGGGCAGCTTTGATTTCAACTGTTGGCGGTTTCTTAAGCCAAACTATGCGTGGAATTTTGATCGCCGCTTTTTTGCTTGGATGTGCTGGGCAGTTCTTAAAAATTAATTCAGACACAACGATTCAGCGCGATATTGATGATGCTCACCGCGGCCGCGTATTTTCAATTTTCGACATGTTAATTAACGTTTCAATTGTTTCTGGAATTTGTGTTTTTACCCTGATTGAATCTGTTCGCACAGATTTAGTAGTTCGAGTAGTTATCGCTTCAACTGTTTTATTGATTGTTTTGATGCTAACTGGACAGCACTATTACAAATCAAGAAACTTATTGAGACTTCCACCAAATTCTTAATTCAGCCAGCGCTTCTTCTTTACTTAGCGGACCTTTATCCAAACGCACGTTAAGCATGTGGTTATAAGCGGCGCCAACTTGTGGTCCAGGTTTTAATCCAAGTTCGGTCATAATTTCTTGACCGTCTAAATCAGGTCGAATTGAACTTAATTCTTCTTGTTCTAATAACTTAGCGATTCGATCTTCTAAATCGTCATAAGTTGCCGCAAGCATCATTGCTCTTCGCTGATTGCGTGTAGTGCAATCTGCTCTAGTTAATTTATGTAGTTGAACTAACTGATCACCAGCATCACGTACATACCTGCGCACAGCCGAATCGGTCCATTGACCATCTGCGTAACCGTGGAAGCGCAAATGTAATTCAATTAATTTGGTGACGCTATCGATAATTTCATTTGAATATCGCAACGCAGCCAGCCGCTTTTTTGCAATTTTTGCACCAACAACTTCGTGATGGTGAAAACTTACGCCACCGCCACTTTCAAATTTGCGAGTCTTTGGTTTGCCAATGTCATGCAGAAGTGCTGCCAATCGCAAAACAAGATCGGGTTCGCAAGTTGGTTCATGCATTGATTCCAAATCAATGGCTTGACTTAAAACTTTCAAACTGTGTTCGTAGACGTCTTTGTGACGGTGATGTTCATCAATTTCTAATTGCAGTGCCGGAAGTTCTGGAATTATTAATTCTGAAAGTTTTGTTCCTTCAAGTATTTCTAAACCTTGAAGAGGGTTGGCACCCATAATCAATTTGGTGAATTCATCACGAATTCGCTCAGCTGAAACTATAGAAATTCGGTCTCTCATCTCAGTTGCTGCAATAATCACATCAGCAACTGGCATAAAACCAAGTTGGCTAGCAAATCTGGCAGCACGCATCATGCGAAGCGGATCTTCGGAAAATGACAATTCTGCTTCACGAGGTGTGCGAATTACACGTTTAAGCAAATCTTCAACGCCATTGAATAGATCAATAAATTCCAAACTTGGCAACATGACAGCCATGGCATTAATTGTGAAATCGCGTCGAATCAAATCTTCTTTGATGTCGGTGCCAAATTTAACCGAAGGCTTTCGGCTTTCGGATACATAAACTTCAGAGCGATAAGTTGTGATTTCAAAAACTTGATTATTCTTTCGCACACCAACTGTGCCAAATTCCATTCCAAGATCCCAAACATGATCTGCCCACTTGGAAGTTATTTTCAAAATTTCTTCTGGAACAGCTGGTGTTGTGAAATCTAAGTCGCCAGCATCGCGCTGCAAAATTAAATCACGAACACTGCCGCCAACAAGAGCGATGTCATGTCCAGCTTCGGAAAATAATTTTCCAAGTTCGATCACTTCTGGCATAGCACCGAGAGCATCGTTAACCAATTTGGTTGCGATGTTCGTTGGGGCCATTTGAGAAGACATTACGGTTATTAGCCTATTTGCTTTAGTTGAAAGCCAAGTATTCTTGAGTTCGTGGCAATTTCCGAGCAAATATCGCAATCCAGAAAGTTACTGGTTGCACTTATTGGCGCTTCAATTTTGTCCACACTTTCAATTTCAAATCCAGTTCCTGCAAATGCAGCAACCCGAGATGCCAAAGTTCGAATTTCAAATATCTTTGTCACTCAAGATCTGCAAAGCTCTCGTTATGTAATCAGACTTACGGGTCAAATGGAAAACAATGGAACGGCCGCGTTAAATAATGTGCGAATTGTTTTAGGTACCGAAAACCAAATCCCAAGTAAATATGCACTTGCTAAGTTTTTAGAAAACCGTGAATCGGCTAACTTAACTGAAACCAACATCTCAGCTAAGTTAAAGCGCGTAGCTCCCAATTCAAAAAGCGATTGGAATATAACTTTCTTTGCAGATGATGCACTTTCATTCTCCAACGGCCTTTATGGACTTGGCGTAATTGCTTACACCGAAAGCCGCATCGGCACAGATGTAGTTGCGATCCCACTTTTCACTGCGCCACCAACAAACGTAATGAACGTTTCTATGGCTGTTCAGATCTCAACACTTAACTACCACCTAGCTAATGGTGGGTCTTCAGCATCGGATGCACGGGAGCTCCAACGATTAATCAACTTAATTGCTAATGCACGAGATTTGAACATCACTTGGGTGATCGATCCAAGTATCAATCAATGGCTTGGTGAATTATCAAATACCGAACTTAAAGATCAGGCGGCAACCCTGACTTCAATGATTTCTGAAATTTCTGGAAATTATGTTGCAAGTCTTTATAGTCAGCCAGATGTTAGTCGCATGTTGTCATCTAACCGCGATGATGACTTAACTAATTTAATTATTAGAACTCAAAACTTAGCTGGGACAAACAATCTTGTATTGGCACCATCGGCTGGAAAATTATCGCGGGTCGCTATTAAAAAACTTGGTGAACAAGGTGTTCGGCCTATCATCACAAACACTGCAATTACAGGTGACAAATACAGCAGCGTTCAAGGGACTGTTGTTGCTGGTGAAACAAATTCACTAACTCAAGATGAATCAGTTTTAGATTGCTTTAAAAATGACGCAGATGGAATTGTCGAATTTCAAATCCGAAATTGTGTTTTAGCAAACTTGACATTGACTTCAATTGATCAGGTTAAGAATTTAGTTTTGCTAACGCCATTAAATTGGTTACCGTCAACCGAACAAGTTAGAAATGTTTACATTGATTTAACTGGAAAAAGTTGGTTGACCACTTCTGGGCTTTCACAGATTTTAAATACTCCCCCTGCAGCAACTTATGAAAATTTAAGCGACTTTAATGTTGAACCTTTTGAATTAGATTTTCTTGAAACTGGCGATTCAATTACAACTAGTTCTGCGAAGATGGCATCAGTATTCCTTGATGGAACCTACTTGGATTCCTTCACTTTTG
>JBEGOT010000031.1:0-13138 GCA_041181865.1 Actinomycetota bacterium
CCTTTCATCACGAGATGATCAAGCTAACTCAGGATCAAGTGGTAAGCGCACTTTCAGCATTAAATAAACGCTGGCATGAATCGTTATCTGCTGGCGAGGAAATTTTTGATGTGGATCAAGAAATGATGTCACTTGCTCTCGAAATTACCGGTAATACATTATTTGGAACTGATTTAAGCGGTGAAGCGCTAGAAATAACTTCGGCCACGATTAGTGCACTTCACGGCGTTGTAGCAAGAGCAAAAAACCCATTAGCACTTCCACTTAAGGTTCCAACTCCAGCAAATCAAGGTATGAATAAAGCAATTGCTCGATTAGATCAATCGATCGAGCGAATCGTTAAATATCGCAATCAAGATAGATTGCCAATGGGTTCACCAATTAGAGACATGCTGGATGTTTTGCTTGCCGCTGAAGATGAAAATCAAATAAATAAAACTCAACTTCGAGATGAAGTTGCGACCTTTATTGTCGCTGGGCATGAAACTGTAGCCAGCGCTTTAACCTGGGCTTTGCACCTTCTTGCCACGCACCAAGACGAACAAGAGGCACTGGCAAAAAATCCAGAAAAAAGTGAACAGGTTTTTGCAGAAACATTGCGTTTATATCCTCCGGCCTGGCTGATTACTCGCCGAACCCTTGAAGATATTCATGTTAACGAAACATTGATCCCAGCAAATTCACTTGTAATCCTTAGTCCATGGGTTACTCATCGTCATGAATCTATTTGGGAAAAACCAATGGAATTTAATTCAGACCGAATGAATGATGGCACACCACAAGTTGGTTATTTCCCATTTGGTGCAGGTCCAAGACTTTGTATCGGCAAAGACATGGCCCTTCTTGAAGGTAAATTAATTTTGGCTGACCTATTCCAAAATTGGAAAGTTTCACCTTTGACGCATGCGCCAGTTCCAGTAGACGCTTCAGTAACACTGCGACCAAAACATGGTCTGCCGATGCGAATTACCGCACGTTAATTATTTTTGAATCAACTTAATTACTTCATCATGAAGCTTGCCGTTGGTTGTAACAGCACTTCTTTCAGTAAACGCTGAGCCGCCTTTAAAGCCAGTCACGGTTCCGCCAGCTTCGATCACAATTGCGTTATTTGCTGCCATGTCCCATTTAGCTAGTTCAGGTTCAGCAGCAATATCAACTGCACCCTCGGCAACTAATAGATGAGACCAGAAATCACCGTATGCCCGAGTTCGCCAAACAGATGACTTAAGGTCGTGAAACGCATTGCCATGTTCTTCCCAACCAACTTCGTCTGAATAAGAAAATGACGCATCAGAAAGTTTGGTAACTTCAGAAACTGAAATTGAGCGCACTGTTCCATCAACATCTTTGGTGAAGGCACCCGTACCGCGCATAGCCCACCATCTACGCCCAAGAGCTGGACAGCTAACTACGCCAACAACTGGATCATCTTTTATTAATAGGGCAATCAGAGTTCCCCAAACTGGAACACCGCGTAAATAATTTTTAGTGCTATCAATCGGATCAAGAACCCAAATGCGATCTGAATCTTCTTTTTCGAGACCGAATTCCTCACCCAAAATTCCATCACTTGGAAATTTTGCATTAATTTTTTCGCGAAGCATATTTTCAGTTGCTTGATCTGCCTCGGTGACAGGGGTGTTATCTGGCTTTGTTTGAATTCTTAGATCTTGTGCCCGATAACGTGCAAGAGTTATGCGATCTGCTTCGTCTGCTAATTCAAGTGCAAAATCAAGGTCGGACATACCTCAACGCTAGTGGCATAGGCTAGGGCAAGGAAATCAAAACTCTTGAAGGTAAACAATGTTCGGGCGTAAGAAAATTTCAAAAAAGGCGATTCGAGAAACTGTTCAATCGACCACTGATTTTTTCACCAAAAATCCTGACAAAATTCAAGCGATCCTAGATGCGTTCCCAAAGAAATTAACCGCAGCAGGAAAGATTCCGTTTGCCGAACAAATTACAGCTGCTTATTACGCACTGCGTGATCCAAAAACGCCATTTAAAGTCAAGGCAACTATTGCAGCAGCCTTGGCCTACTTCATCATGCCTGCGGACATAATTCCAGATGTCATTGCGGGTTTTGGTTTTACCGATGATTTCGCGGTTTTACTTTTAGTTCTTAAGCGAGTCAGTGGTGCGATCACTGAAGAGCACTATGAATCAGCTCGACGGAGACTCAAGAGCGAAGAGGAGTCTTCGTAAAGACTCAAGCCGAGCCGCACCAGATTTACCAGCAGCTCCACTTTCAACCCAAGTGTCCAATGCGCAATCGGGTGGACGCACTCCAGTGCTACTGACATGTGTGCATGCGCGTGGACATTCAGTTGTGCCATCTATAAGTTCTGGGAACGATTCGATAATGTCTTCAGGTTTCACATGGGCTAATCCAAATGAGCGAACACCTGGTGTATCTATTACCCATCCAGTGTCATTTGGAAGTGCCAGAGCAACTGCCGAAGTTGAAGTGTGTTTGCCTCGACCGGTCACATCGTTGACATCACCAGTTTGACGGTGGGCATCAGGAACTAGGGCATTAACAATAGTTGATTTACCAACACCTGAATGGCCGATAAATACTGTGGTGTGACCATTTAAAACTTTGGAAAGCTCGGCAATTCCATTTCCAGACTTGTTATCGATCAAGATGTGCGGCAAGTCCATGCCGTCATAAATAGCAAGTAAATCCTTTGGATCAGCTAAGTCAGTTTTTGTGATTACCAGAAATGGTTTTAGCCCACCATGAAAAGCAGCAACAAGTGATCGATCGATTAATCCAATTCGTGGTTCTGGGTTTGTCACTGCAGTAACGATGGCAATCTGATCTGCATTCGCGACAATTACGCGTTCCACCGGATCTGAGTCATCTGCCGTGCGCATTAATTCGGTCTCGCGTGGCAAAATTTCAACAAGCCTGGCTAAGGTGTCTGGCCTGCCGGACAAGTCACCAACAAGGCGAACTTTGTCGCCGATCGTTACACCTTTACGACCAAGTTCCCTTGCTTTAACTGTTATTACAAATGTCTGCTTATCGTGGGTGACACCGTTTGGATATACGCAAGTAATTCGACCACGATCGATTGCAACTACTTGTCCAACTTGGGCATCTGAAAAATCTGGCCGATCTTTGGATCTGCGACGGGTGTTGAATCGACTTGGTCGATCAAAACTCTTTTCGTCGTAACGGGTCACACAGTTCCCATCAAAGACAGTTGGTAAATCACGACTTAAGCCTAGTAGTTATTAAATAAACAAGTTTTGCTGCATTTATTTATGGATCCTGGGGAATAGTTAGCCCCCAAACCCCGTTGTAATTCTTATGGCAACAGGCGTAATTACCCGTCCCAAATATGGGGTCACCATAAAAGAGGTAAAGTCAATATCAATGACTAAGTCGCCAGCCCCAGATGCTGATCCAATTGAATTGGATCTAGCAGAGTTTGAGCAGGACGATTTAACGCCAAGTCCAAAATTAAGTGCAACCGAAGCAGCAAAGTTAACCGCCAGATTCGAACAAGACGCCTTGCCTTTGCTCGATGTGATTTACGCTGGCGCACTTCGCATGACCAAGAATCCAGCAGATGCTGAAGACCTCGTTCAAGAAACTTTTGCTAAGGCATATCGGTCATTTAAGACGTTCGAAGAAGGCACAAACCTCAAAGCTTGGTTATTCCGAATTTTGACGAATACCTTTATCAATCAGTATCGAAAGAATCAACGCAGTCCTGCTGTTGATCCAACAGAACAAATCGAAGATTGGCAGATGGCAAGAGCCGAACGCCATACTTCAGGTGGGTTGAAGTCAGCTGAAACTGAAGCCCTTGAAAATCTGCCCAATGATGTAATTTCAAACGCACTGCTTTCAATTCCTGAAGATTTTAGAAATGTTGTTTACATGGCAGATGTTGATGGTTTTTCATATAAAGAAATAGCCGAAATTATGGCAACTCCGGTTGGCACCGTGATGTCACGGCTTCATCGAGGTCGCAAACTACTTCGTGAACTACTTGAAGATTATGCCTACGAAAATGGCTTTATCAAGGAGAGGAAATCATGAGCTGCGGCAATCATCATGACACTCCTTGTAGTCAGGTTTTAGAAGTTATCTACCTTTACCTAGATAACGAAGACTGCAACATGGAACGAACCCTAATTACCCAGCACTTGATCGAATGCGGTCCATGTAATGAAGAGTTCGGACTTGAGCAGGTATTAAAGTCAGCCATCCTCAGGTCCTGCCAGCCTGAAGTTGCCCCGGTCGCAATTTACGAGCGAATCGTTGCGCAAATTGCAGACATTCAGGTGGAAATTACTCGAGTGCAAAAGCACACCTAATTAGGCCCTATCCTTGGTAGACGAGGTTTTACCAAGGAGAACTAAATGAGCAAGCGCGGCCGCAAAAAGCGTGATCGTAAGAAGAACAAGGCTAACCACGGTCGTCGTCCAAACGCCTAATCTTTAACAAACTTAAAAAAGAGTCTGGATAATCCAGACTCTTTTTATTTGTGAAAAACTATCTAACTGATTTCAACAATCAGGTCGCCCTCTTGAACCACGTCACCTTGAGTTACCGCAAGGCGTGCAACAGTTCCAGCAACTTCTGCAATCACTGGAATTTCCATTTTCATGGATTCAAGTAATACAACTGTGTCGCCAACTGAAATTTGATCACCTTCAGCAACATAAATTTCCATTACGTTTGCCACCATGTCAGCACGAATTTCAGCCATGTATTAACGCTAGCCCATCATGAAATTTTTGGGTGTGTAGGTTGGTTAATTTGCGCACTAACCTATAAGGGTGTCCACTACTTCAACGGAATTGCCAACTTTGGCTCAAACCCGCACGGACTTAACCCCAGATGAAATCAGCAGACTTCAGGCACTGCTAAGTGAATGGACATTAATCGCAGACTTAGCATTTGCCGATCTTTTACTTTGGCTACCAACTTGGAATGAAGCTGGGTTTATCGTTGCTGGGCAAATTCGTCCGGCAACTGCAAGGTCACATATCCCAGATGATTTAGTTGGCCACTTCGCACCACGTGGACGACACTTTGAATTAGATCGAGCCTTTGCTTCTGGCTCGATCACAGATGGCGCACCAACTGATTCACACGCGGTAACCCAAGCCATTCCTGTTCGATTTGGTGATCGGACAATTGCAATCCTTGGCCGCTACTCAGGACCATCACAGACTGGTCGCCTTGAAGAAGTTTATGAAAAATGCGTCACTGATCTGCTTAACATGATCGCTTTTGGCGATTTCCCACGACCGAATGACAACGATCAGGGAACTGGAGGACGTGGTGGGGCTCCTCGTGTTGGCGATGGCTTAATGATTCTGAGTGGAAAGGGTCGCATCGACTATGCAAGTCCTAATGCACGCTCTGCATTCAGACGCCTTGGTCTTGCAATCGACTTAGAACAGCAGGCACTTTCCGAGCTGGTTACAAAACTTAATAAGCGAGGTATTCCAGTTGATGACACTTTAAGTTTGGTTTCGCGCGGACGAGTGCAGGCAACTGCTGAGCTGCAATCGGGTAATTCCGCTGTGACGCTTAGGTCGATTCCAATAACTTCGCTTGGCGAACAGACTTCAACTTTGATTTTGATTCGTGACGTAACAGACCTGCGACGTCGTGAACAGGCGCTGCTTGGTAAAGACGCGGCAATACGTGAAATTCACCATCGCGTGAAAAACAATTTGCAAACTGTTGCCTCATTACTTAGATTGCAGGGTCGAAGACTAACCGATGACAGCGCCAAGATTGCGATCGCTGAAGCTGGTCGGCGGGTAGCAACTATTGCCGTGGTTCACGATTTGCTCGCCCATAACCCAGGCGATGTAGTTGATTTTGATGAAGTCGCGGCTCGAGTTGTTCGACTTACGATTGAAACTGGAATTCCGATCGAAGTTGATCTAGACATGAATTTTCAATTTGGCCAGCTACCCACTGATCAGGCCACACCATTGGCCCTGACTTTGGCCGAGTTAGTTGCCAACTGCATTGAACATGGCGGGGCAAAGCGAAAAGAAGTTGGGATTTCTATTAAGTCTTCCAAATCAGCAGATGGCTATGAATTGACCATTTGTGATGATGGACCTGGAATTGAATTGCCAATTGACCCACAAAAGGGAATTGGTATTCCGATTGTGACTACCCTGATCAGTGATGAATTAGGCGGAACGATAGATTTCCGGCACAACAATTTAAGTGCAAATAAATCAGGTACTTGTGTGGAAATTAAAATTCCACAGATTTAATTAAATACTTGGCAAGTCTGATTCAAAGACGTGTGGAGTTGGCTCTAAGCCACGGGCACGTGCGCGCTGGGCGCGACGTTTAATCGCACGGCGTTCATCTTCGCTAGTTCCGCCCCAAACGCCAGAATCTTGACCGGTTTCTAGCGCCCACTTAAGGCATGGTTCGATAACTTTGCAGCGACGACAAACGGCCTTTGCTTCTTCAATCTGCAGTAAAGCAGGGCCAGTATTGCCAATAGGGAAGAAAAGTTCCGGATCTTCAGCTCGGCAGGCTGCCTCATGGCGCCAGTCCACTTGATCCTCCAGGGGATAGTTTTGGGCAAAAATTAGGGCCGAATCCAAACCGAAAACTTCAGTTTTTATTCGACTCACTAACCTTCTCATCTCGTGACTGTTTTCACAAGGGTTTAGCCAAATTATTTTTTTAAAAATGACGTGGCCTATGTCACGTTAGTTGAAATTTCCACTATTTCTAGGGTTTAACCCAGATGGATTAAGCAATTACGTTTAAGCAATCAGCGAAATGTTCTATCTGAGCGACGCTAACTTTAGCCAACGCTTCACCGTCAACTTGTGCCCAAGTTGGTTCATATGCACTTACTTTCAAGGAATGCTGCTTCGTTAACACCAAAGTTCGCGCGTCACTTCGCAGACTTTTAGCTGAAAGTAGATCTTTAATTAGTCGCGCTGTTGTCGATACCGACATTTGATACGTCGCAAAGATTTCCAGCGATTTCGTATCGGATGTATTTTCAATTGGTGAAATAGGAAACTTTCCAACATAAGTCCAGGGTGCAAGGTTTATTACCATTGCAAACTGAGCTCGCTCAAATGCGACCCCATTTTGATCAGTAATCACGATACTTGGTTTAACTTTTCTAATTTCAGTAAACAATTCGCGCAAAGTTAAAAATGCGTAACCTAAATCACTGGCAAGTTTGCCACCAAACCGCCGAGCTTCCATTCGAGCGAGCACCCTTGCATCTAAGCCAAATCCAGCATTGAAAAGAAACCACCGGTACTGATCTTCCAAAGAAATTTTGCCAACCCCAATTTTGCGACGAGCGCCCAGTTCTAGGTTTGTCAGGAGTTGAGCGGTCGCGGTAATCGGGTCATTGGAATATCCAAGATTTCTAAGAAATACATTTGCGTTCCCTCCTGGAATTCCCGCTAAAAGTGGATCGTCTTGTCCTGAACTATTGTCAAGAATTCCATTTGCGATCTCATTTAGAGTTCCGTCGCCGCCAAGACCAATGACAACCTCATAGTTATTCTCTTTAGCGGATTTACCCAATTCATAGGCATGAAGTTTTCCGGTGGTACTTACGACAGTTAGATCTAAGTTGTTGGCAAGGGCTGCACTTATAACCGATTGCATCTCGGAAGTGGTGCCTGTGGCAAATGGATTAACCACAAGTAATGCGCGCATAGCTAAAGCCTAAAGCCGATATGGTTAAGGTATGCGCAAATTAAGTTACGCCGTTGCACTTTTAGAAAGTTTTGCATTATTTAGTTATGCAATTTCAATCATTATTTCTGCCACGCAAGTTGATTCCAAAGTTGGGTCACCAATTGTTGAAACCATTATCTATTTGATATTTGCTGGTTTGATTTTTGCTTGTGGGCAAGGCGTAAATAAAGACAAGGATTGGGCTAGAACGCCCTATCTACTTAGTCAAGCATTTGGCTTGATTGTTGCTTACACACTTCTTGCTGGAACCGAAGTGCAATATAAAGTTATTGGTTTATCAATCGGTATTCTTTCGATCGCTGGAATTGTTGGGATCTTGAAAACTAAACGCGAAAATTAATTAGCAAATTGCGTTAATTTATCGCCAGTAAGACGATAAACAATCCACTCATCCATTGGAACTGCGCCGATTGATTTATAAACATCTAGAGCTTGTTCATTCCAATGCAGAACCCACCATTGGAATCTGGTGTAGCCACGAGCCGTACAAATTTTTGCAAGTTCTTTAAGTAGCGACTTACCAAGCCCTTGGCCGCGAAATTGTGGCCTAACGTAAAGGTCTTCTAAATAAATTCCGTATTCACCTTGCCAGGTGCTGTAATTCAAAAACCAGATTGCCATTCCAGCAAGTTGACCTGAATTCTTTGGGTCATCAATTACGTGTGCATAAAGTGCCGGCGCACCAGATGGAGTATTGGCAGGGGAGTTAGAAAAAGAAGTGCCACCGAAAAGAGCTTGGTAAAGCTGCTCTTCGGTGGCGATTACTTCTTCAACTGCTTTTTCAAATTCTGCCAATTCGATAATCATCGAATGCATTTGTGCTACGTCTTCAGGTGTAGCTGGGCGAACTTGAAAAGACAATTAGTTATGCCTTTTTTGTTTCAGCAAAGATATTTGCTATTTCATCTATCTTTGCAAGTAATTGATCGGCTACTGCAACGTCCACAGTTCCCTTAGTTCCAGTTGCGCCAGCAAGTTTGGTGGCGTCGTTAAATAACTGATGTAGCTGTGGGTATTTTTCAAAGTGAGGTGCCTTGAAGTAGTCAGTCCAAAGAACCCATAGGTGATCTTTAACCATGTGTGAGCGTTCTTCTTTGATCGCGATTGCGCGAGCTTTGAAATTTGCATCATCTGAAGCGTGGTACTTTTCCATGCATGCTTTTACAGACTGAGCTTCAATGCGTGCCTGTGCTGGATCATAAACACCACAAGGTAGATCGCAGTGTGCAGAAACTTGCACTGTTGGCGTAAAGAATTTCATTAATCCTCCGGAAATATATGTGTCGGGCTAGCCGCTTACCTAAGGTTACGACAACGTGTGTCCAAGCGCATATCGGACAATGATTCTTGCTAATCCAGATAGTGCCAAACTAGGCATATGAGTATCGGGCTGGCAATAGTTCATGGACATTCCATGATTCCCAGTTATGCCCCTGGAGAAGTAGTTCTAGTTAAGTATGGAACCAGATTCACAGTGGGCGATGTGGTCTTGATCAACTTCACCGACCGCACAGACATTAAACGAGTTAAAGAGATTTTAGGAAGTCGCGTTTTTGTTCAAGGTGACCATGAAGCGATCAGTATAGATTCGCGAAATTATGGCCCAGTTAATACTGACTTGATTATTGGAAAAGTTATTTACCGTTTTCCTAGATGGCTAAGAATCGGTCGCAAAGACTAATCCTCGTCGTCATCCATTCGAGCAAGCCAGGTTGCTAAACGCTCTATTGGGATTTCAAAATCGGGATTTTGGTCTACAAATTCTTGCAACTTGCCAGCAAGCCAAGCAATTTGAATATCCTCTTCGCCTCGGCGATTTAACAATTCTTCAATGCCACGATCGGTGAAATACATGTGCGCCTAGCTAAATGCTTGGTTTACTAAAGTTTCTTGTTCAACTTCATGACGATGGTGCGAACCAACTGCCGGTGAAGAAGATGCTGGACGAGATACGCCGACAAGTCCACGACCGATAACTTCTGGAAGATTCATCGCCATAAATGACCAAGCACCTTGGTTTGCAGGTTCTTCCTGAACCCACTTAACCGTTTGCAAGCTTGAATATTTTGCTAATTCTGACGGAAGCATAGTAGTTGGAAGTGGGTAAAGACGTTCCAGGCGAATAATCGCAACATCTTTACGTCCTGTTTTTTCGCGATGTGCCAACAGATCATAATAAACCTTGCCGCTACATAGCAGTGCTGTAGTCACTTCACTTGGATTCGTTTCTTGATCAGTGATGATCGAAGTGAATGTTCCAGAAGTGAAATCACTTACCTTGCTGGTTGCTGCCTTGGCACGCAAAAGAGATTTTGGTGTGAAAATTACTAGCGGTCGATCAAGTGGTGAGTGCACTTGCCAGCGAAGTAAATGGAAGAACGAAGCAGGGGTAGAAGGCATGGCTACTGTGATGTTGTCCTGTGCACATAACTGCAAGAAACGTTCAACGCGCGCTGATGAGTGATCTGGTCCTTGTCCTTCAAACCCGTGCGGCAATAGAAGGGTTACGCGACTTCGCTGCGCCCATTTTTGCTCACCAGCTGCGATGAATTCATCAATGATGGTTTGCGCACCGTTGGCAAAATCACCAAACTGAGCTTCCCACATTGTTAATACATCTGGCCGAACAACTGAGTATCCGTATTCAAAGCCCATCGCAGCGTATTCACTTAATAAGGAGTCATAAACCCAAAGCTTGGCATTACCTTCATACATCTTCTTAAGTGGCTTGTATTGCCAACCAGTTTTCTTATCAACGATCACTGCATGGCGATGACCAAAGGTTCCGCGGCGGCAATCTTGTCCGGCTAGGCGAATTGATTTTCCTTCAGAAAGAAGTGAACCAATCGCTAAGGCTTCGCCCATACCCCAATCAATGGAATCTGTTTCAACCATTTCTTTGCGGCGCTGTAACTGCGGAGCAAGACGTGGGTGAACCGTGAATCCTTCTGGCATTTCTAACTGTGATGCCACAACTCGATCGATTACTTCACGGCTAATTCCAGTCGGTACATCACGCGTAGGTGTTTGCGGCGCAAGTGATTGTTGACCGGTGTGTACAACTTCCGCGGTGCGAGATGAGAAATCTTTGTGATCTGCATTGTCAGCTTTGGTTGCTTGGAAAATGCGTTCAAGTTCATCTTGGAAATGTTTTAGTGCTGCTTCAGCTTCATCAACTGAAATGTCACCGCGGCCAACAAGTGCTTCGGTGTAAAGCTTTCGAACAGAACGCTTTTGATCGATGATCTCGTACATCAATGGTTGGGTTAATGAAGGGTCATCAGCTTCGTTGTGCCCACGACGACGGTAACAAACCATGTCGATTACTACGTCTTTATGGAATGCCTGCATGAAGTCAAAAGCCATCTTGGCTACGCGCACAACTGCTTCCGGATCATCACCATTTACGTGGAAGATCGGTGCTTGCACCATTCTTGCCACGTCAGTTGAGTAAACACTTGAGCGGCTGTAACGCGGGGAAGTGGTGAAGCCAACCTGGTTATTAACGACTAAATGAAGCGTTCCACCTACGCGGTAACCTTGCAGCTGACTAAATTGCAAAGTTTCAGCTACAACGCCTTGACCAGCAAATGCTGCGTCACCGTGCATCAAAATAGGCATTACTGAGAATTGTTTCGCCGGACCAATAAGGTCTTGCTTTGCTCGAACAATTCCTTCAAGAACTGGATTTACTGCTTCAAGGTGCGAAGGATTAGCTGCTAAGTAAACGCCAATTTCTTTTCCAGAAGCTGATGTAAATTTTCCAGATGTTCCCAAGTGATACTTAACGTCACCTGATCCCTGGACAGACTCTTCGCCGTAGTTACCTTCAAATTCATTAAAGATTCGTGCAAAATCTTTGCCAGCAATATTGGCTAGAACATTTAGTCGACCACGGTGTGGCATACCAATACAAACTTCATCCAGACCAGCTTCGGCTGCTTCGATCAAAACCTGATCAAGAAGCGGGATAGCGCTTTCGCCACCTTCGAGACTGAAGCGCTTCTGGCCAACATATTTAGTTTGCAAGAAAGTTTCAAAAGCTTCGGCTTCATTTAGTTTTCGCAGGACTCGAATTTGTTCGCTATGACTCATCTTTTCGTGACTGCGTTCGACTTGATCCTGAATCCATTTACGCTGCTCAGGATCTTGTAAGTGCATGTATTCAATACCGACTTTGCGGCAGTATGCATTGCGCAAAATGGTCAAAATATCACGAAGTTTGGCAAACGGCTTTCCACCAAATCCACCGGTTGCAAACTCGCGGTCTAGATCCCAAAGGGTTAAACCGTGGCTTGCAATATCAAGATCTGGATGTGATCGCTGGTGGTATTCCAAAGGATCAACGTCGGCTAGTAAATGCCCGCGCACGCGAAAAGCGTGAATCATTTCTTGAACACGTGCTGTTTTATCTAAAACATCATCGTGTGATGTTGCGATGTCACTTGCCCAGCGGATTGGTTCGTAAGGAATCTGTAAAGCCCGGAAAATGTCATCGTAGAAATTACCTTCACCAAGTAAGTATTCGTGAATGCGACGAAGGAAGTCACCAGACTGTGCACCTTGAATTACTCGATGGTCATAAGTACTTGTCAGTGTTAATACTTTGCTAATTGCATTCTTAGTAAGAGTTTCTTCAGATGCACCTTGCCATTCAGCTGGGTACTCCATTGCGCCAACACCAATAATTGCGCCTTGACCTTGCATCAAGCGTGGGACTGAGTGAACTGTTCCGATAGTTCCAGGGTTGGTCAAACTAATTGTTGCGCCTTGGAAATCTTCAACTGTTAGTTTTCCGCTGCGAGCTTTGCGAACAACATCCTCATAGCTTGCCCAAAATCCGGCAAAGTCCAACGTGTCAGCTTGTTTAATGCATGGAACAAGTAGTTGGCGAGTGCCATCTTCTTTTGCCAAGTCAATTGCTAAACCAATTCCAACATGTGGGTGGCGAACTATCGCTGGTTTATCTTCAAGCGTTGTGTAAGAGACATTCATGTCAGGCATATCTTTAAGTGCCCGAACAATTGCGTAACCAATGATGTGGGTAAAACTGACTTTTCCGCCACGGTTACGTGCCAAGTGATTGTTAATCACAATGCGGTTGTCAACCATTAATTTCGCAGGAACTGCGCGGACACTAGTTGCAGTTGGAATTAACAAACTAGTTTCCATATTTGCCACAACACGAGCAGCTGGACCTTTTAATTTTTCAGCCGCAGGTTCAGTTGTTACTGGTGCACTTGTTGCAGGAGTTGGAGCAGGTGCACTAACTTGAGGCGCTACCGGAGCAGAAGTTTGGATTGGTTCAACAATTGGCGCAGCACTTGCCGCTGCAGGAGTTTTTACTGGCGAATATTCAGGTGGGTTGTAATCTGCGAAAAAGTCCCACCATGCTGG
>JBEGOT010000032.1:0-18285 GCA_041181865.1 Actinomycetota bacterium
AAACCAGATTAAACATACTTGAAACTTTGCTACCCAAGTACGCGACTACACCAGATTTAAAGATGCAGGACTATCGGCTGGTTTTAGATAGCCCTGAAGTGATCATCGACTTTGGAGCTGGCATGGGTCAGCACAGCATGGCACTTCTTGCCAAAGGCAAAGCTTTAGTCGCGATAGATGTTCACACCGCAGGAATCTGTGACGTAGTTGGCTACGCGCAAAATAACGGGCATGACAAACTTCGAGTCTTCCATGGTGATGGCATCGGATTACTTCTTGAGGGAATACAACAAGAGTCAATCAGCGAAGTTCACGTATATTTTCCCGACCCATGGCCTAAAGCGCGACATGCAAACCGAAGATTATTTACTGTTGAATTTCTCGAAATGGTTAGCAAAGTTCTAGTGCCAAACGGCAAAGTTCTTTTGGTTACTGACATTGATGAATATGCAGATGGTGCCCGAGAAGTTATTTCTCAAACCAAACAGTTTAAAGAAGTTGAATTTAGCGATGAAGTAACAATGACTTCATTTCATAAGCGGGCCCTAAAACTAGGGCATCGTATTTATAAATTTGCTCTGAAAAAGGTTTAAGGAAGGCTACCTGTGTGCGCTAGTGCTAAGCGCACTAGTAAATCTTGACCGCCAGTCATTTCAGCAGTTACTTGTCTTGAAACGGCCTCATGCGGAGTTACCCAAACTAAATCAAGTGCTGACTGACTTGGTTGGCAATCACCTTTAACTGGAACAACATAAACAAGTGAAACTGCATGTTGGCGCGGATCATGGAAACCAGACACATCAGGATCTGGGAAATATTCAGCAACTGTGAAAGGAGCTGGATTGGTTGGTATCTGTGGCAGTGCCATTGCACCTAAATCTTTTTCGATATGACGAAGCAGTGCATCTCGCACTCGCTCACCGTAGAGCACGCGACCAGAGATAACTGCGCGGCTAATTGATCCATCAGGACGACCGCGTAAAAGTAAACCTATTTTTAAAACTCGACCTGATTCATCCACGCGCACTGGAATGGCATCGACATAAACAATTGGCAACCGAGCGCGCGCATTTTCAATTTCATCGGAAGGTAACCATGAAGGGACAATCTCGGTTATGTCAGTCACTCACCTATTGTTACACGCCCAATTCTGGAAATAGGCAATTGGTCTTTTAAAAACCCAGGTGACCAGTTAGTCGTGACGTGCGCGGCGACCACGCGATGGCTGGGCGCCTCTGGCATACCAACGATCATCGCCAAACTCGACTTCAAGCGGTGCTTTGAATGCCAGGCTCATCGAATCACTTTTAATAACGTCGTTTATCAACCCAACTCTTGAGACTTTGGCATCGGATAGCAAAAGTGCATGGGTGAAGTTCGGTGGGATTTCTTCAACGTGATGGGTTACCAAAATCAAAGTTGGACTCATTGGATCTGCAGCCAAGTTAGCAAGCCGGGCAACTAAATCTTCACGGCCAGCTACATCTAGACCAGCTGCTGGTTCATCAAGAATCAGAATTTCTGGATCTGCCATTAGCGCACGTGCGATATGAACTCGCTTTCGTTCTCCTTCAGAAAGTGTGCCAACTGTTCGCTGAGCCAATTCGGTTAATCCCCAGTCGCTAAGTAATTGGTTTGTGCGCTGGAAATCAATTTCGTCGTAACGCTCTCGCCAACGACCAGTAATTCCATAAGAAGCGGTTAGCACGCTATTAAAAACTGTTTCTTCTGGCGGCAAAAAGCTATTTAGCGCTGCACTTGATAGACCAATGCGGCTTCGAAGTTCACGCACATCAGTCTTGCCAAGTTGTTTATCAAGGATCTTGGTTTGGCCACTTGTTGGATGCAGGTAACCCGTACAAATCTGCATAAGTGTTGTTTTGCCAGCGCCATTTGGGCCCATGATCACCCAGCGCTGATTTTCTTGCACCTGCCAGCTGATGTCATCCAGGATGTTTTTGGCACCGCGACGAACTGTCACATTGGCTAGATCGATGACACGACGCGCCGCTTCGCCAGATGTGTAGGTCACAGGAGTAATCTACCGTTCATGGAATATCCCGCAGCGATCGAATTGGCTATCTGGCTAAATCAATACCGCGTGGGTGCCATTTCGATGACCGATGCGATTAACGCTGCTGAAACCATCTCAAATGTGACCGAAGTTCATAATGCCAGCGAGCCAGTTAGCTGGTCAAAGTTAATTCGAAACATGCCCTTTTCGGCAGTTCCTTATTACGCGATCTTGCCAACGCCAGGAAACACTTTTGGGCTTGATGCAAAAGTGCACCAAAGTTTTGATTTAGCAGAGGGTGTTTGTGTTCTAAGCCAGAATGTTGTGCTGGGACAGGTTTACGCACAAAACCCAAGCTGGAAAATCACCCGAATCGAGAAACCACTTATCGTTCCAGATCCACGAATTGCTAGAGCTCAACTAAACGCTTTGATTGAAACAGCTGCAGCGCAATTAAGTGCAATTGATGTAACCGGTGATCGTGAGGATGTCGATCAAAGTCTGCATCAACTAAAGCCAATTCACTTACCACCAGCGCTTCCAAATCGCGCCAAAGTTGATCTAGAACTAGCTCAACGTATTTGGCTGATCGCCCAGTTTGGAATTTCTGATTCCCAAGTTCATGCCAGCCCAAGTTCTGATGATGTTCGAGTTCAAACACTTCAGCAACTGCGCACAGCTGCTCTTGAACTTATGGCTGCCAGCACTGCTGTTGCCTAAGTTAAATCTCCAATAGTCTTAATTCTGTGACTGATGTTCTTGTATTGACTGTAAGTGGTCAAGATCAATCTGGTGTCACTGCTGGCCTAACGGAAGCTCTTTCAACTCTTCCATTAACCGTTAGACAGCTTGAACAAATTGTCTTGCAAGGTCACCTTGTTTTGGGTGTGGCGGTTCAATCAACCACGGATGATTCAGTTCTTGAAAAAGCTGTGATCACTGCAAGAGCTTTTGCTGAATCAAGACAGATGCAAGTTGACCATCGCCGAGTGAATCAAGATGACTTTGACCATCGCATCGATCGAATCATCGTCACAGTTCTTGGTAGTCCACTTGTCCCAAGTTCAATTAGCGCCATCGCCAAAACAATTGCCAGTCTTCATGGCAACATCGATCGAATCAGGCAGGTCGCTAACTACCCAGTCACCGCAGTTGAATTCGAAGTCGGCGGTGTTGACAAATTAGATCTTCGCGAAAAACTTGCCAAGGTTGCCAGAGCCAATGAGATCGATATAGCTGTTCAAGATGCAGGTTTGGATCGTCGCGGAATTCACCTAGTAGTCATGGATGTTGATTCAACGTTTATCCAAGATGAAGTCATTGATCTTTTGGCAGCTAGAGCAGGTGTTGCTGCTGAAGTTTCTGCGATAACTGATAGAGCTATGAATGGTGAACTTGATTTCGAACAATCACTTCGGCTGCGAGTTAGCAAGCTAAAAGGCCTTAAAGAATCTGCGGTTCATGAAATTTTAGATGAAATTAAATTAACTCCTGGCGCAGCGACACTATGTCGAACACTAAATCGCCTTGGTTTTCATATCGCCTTAGTTAGCGGTGGATTTAGTCAGGTTGTCGCTCCCCTTGCAGCGCGCATGGGTGTTGAACATTACCGCGCAAACGAACTTGAAATTATTGATGGCCTTGTCACTGGAAATTTAGTTGGACCGATTATTGACCGTGCTGCCAAAGCTAAGGCGCTTAAGGAATTTGCAGCGCAGCATGAAATTCCGATGAGTCGCACAGTTGCAATTGGTGATGGCGCTAATGATCTAGACATGCTGCATGCGGCCGCACTTGGCATTGCATTTAATGCAAAACCATTTGTTCGCGATTCAGCACATGCATCAGTGAACACACCATATTTGGACACCGTGCTATTTGTTTTAGGAATTACTCGCGATCAAATCGAACGCGCTGATGAAAAATCCGGTAAGGATTGATCAAGGACCACCTTGTGAGTGGACGCCACCATCAACGTGAATGATTTCACCGGTGGTTGCTGGGAACCAATCACTAAACATCGCGACGCAAGCTTTTGCAGTTGGCACAGGGTCACTTGTGTCCCAACCAATCGGAGCGCGGCGTTCCCACATTGGACCAAACTGATCAAACCCAGGAATACCTTTAGCAGCAGTTGTGTAAAGTGGACCGGCAGCGATCAAGTTAACTTTCACACCTTTTGGACCAAGATCACGCGCTAAGTAACGGCAAGTTGATTCAAGAGCTGCTTTTGAAACACCCATCCAGTCATAAAAAGGCCAGGTAACTGTTGCATCAAAGTCAAGGCCAAGTACTTGAGCGCCGCGACCTTGCATTAGCGGTAAGCAAGCCATACTCAGCGACTTAAGTGAGTAAGCAGAAATTTCTAGAGCAACTTTTACGTCTTCCCATTCGGTATTAAGGAAGTTACCGCCAAGAGCTGCTTCTGGTGCGAATGCGATTGAGTGCAGAACTCCATCCAGGTGTGGAACATGTTCTTTAATTGCGCCAGCTAGGTTTTCTAAGTCTTCTTTGTTTGTTACATCTAGCTGAACAATGGGTGGCTCAACTGGAAGGCGGCCAGCAATTCGCTTGGTGATACTTGTAGTTCGACCAAACGAACTTAAAACAATGTTTGCGCCCTGTTCCTGGGCTAACCGAGCCACGTGGTAAGCGATTGACGAATCGGTTAAGACACCTGTAACCAAAATGTTCTTGCCATCGAGAATTCCCATATATTTAGTGTCCCATTCCTAGTCCGCCATCAACTGGAATTACGGCTCCAGTGATGTATCCAGCTTCTTCTGAGGCCATAAATTTAACGACATCTGCAATTTCATCAGGGCTTGCATAACGGCCAAGCGGCACATTTCCCACAATTGCGCTCTTGCGCTCTTCAGTTAACTCGGCAGTCATGTCTGTATCGACAAACCCAGGAGCTATGACATTTGCCGTAATTCCCCGTGATCCAAGTTCGCGGGCAAGTGATCTGGCTGCGCCAACTAAACCTGACTTGGACGCAGCGTAATTTACCTGGCCAGCTGAGCCCATAAGTCCAACAACACTTGAAATGAAAATAAGACGGCCTTTGCGAGCCTTCATCATGGTCTTTGATGCCCTGCGGGCAACGCGGATTGCGCCATAAAGATTTGTATTCATTACATCTTCGATGTCTTCATCTGACATTCGCATAATTAAGCCATCACGGGTGATGCCCGCGTTAGCTACAGCTACTTCAACTTGGCCGTATTTTTCTTCAATTTCGTTAAAAGCTGCTTCAACACTTTCAGTATTTGAAACATCGCATTTGACCACGTGCAGACCGCTAATTGGTTCACCTGAGCGGCTGGTCACAACAACAGTGTCGCCGGCCTCTTGGAATTTGCGGGCAATTGATAAACCAATGCCTCGATTGCCACCTGTTACCAAAACAACTCGGGTCATTGGTCTAGGTTATCGGTAATGAACATTAATCCTGAAAATCTAGCGGCTATTGCCCTAGAAATTGTTGGTAGTAGTGGCGCATCGGTTGGCCAGGTGCGCATAGCCCGTCACGATACCCGCGGAATCGCTCTGCGTGATGGTCAAGTTGAAAATGTCGCAAGTGACAGTTCAACTGGATTAAATGTTCGCGTCGTACATAACGGTGCTTGGGGATTTGGAGCCACAACAGAACTTAGCGAAGCTGGCGTTAGAAAGGCAGCTGCTGCAGCACTTGAAATGGCAAAAATCAGCAGCGCAGTTTCAACAGATGTCGTAGATCTTGCTGATGAACCAGTCCATGGAAAAGTTTCCTGGAGACTTCCTGTTGAAATTGACCCGATGCAGGTTCCCGATAGCGAAGTTATTTCTTTACTTAAGAGCTGGCATGAAAGAGTGTCAAAACATGGCGCTGTGCATCACGTCGATGTTCAGGCAGCTATGGGTAAAGATGTAACTTTCTTTGCTGATTTAACCGGCAATGAAATTTCTCAAGAACGAGATCGTACAAGTGCGTCGCTAACCGCGGTTCACGTTGGTGAAAATGGTTTTGATGACATGCGCACTTGTGCCCCGCCGGCTGGCCGTGGATATGAATACCTACTTGGAACCGGTTGGGATTGGGATGAGGAACTTTCGCGAATTCCTGAATACCTAGATGAAAAAACTAAATCACCATCTGTTGAAGCTGGTCTTTGGGATTTAGTAATTGACCCAACTAATTTATGGCTAACAATTCACGAATCAATTGGACATGCAACTGAATTGGATCGAGCACTTGGTTATGAAGCTAATTACGCTGGGTCATCGTTTGCAACTATCGATAAGTTAAATAACTTCAAATACGGAAGTGACATCATGAATGTCACAGGTGACCGAACTGCGGCTCATGGGTTATCAACTGTTGGATTTGATGATGAGGGCGTTGCCGCCCAAAAGTGGAATCTAATTAAAGATGGCATTTTGGTTGGCTATCAAACAGATCGCAACATTGCTAAGAAGATTGGGCTAAGTAGATCAAATGGATGTGCGTTTGCCGATTCCCCGCTGCATGTGCCAATCCAAAGAATGCCAAATGTTTCATTGCAGCCAGGCAAGGAAGAACTATCAACAAATGATTTGATCGGCCAAGTTGAGCGCGGTATTTACATCGTTGGCGACAAATCGTGGTCAATCGACATGCAACGTTATAACTTCCAGTTCACAGGTCAGCGATTCTATGAAATTAGAAATGGCAAAATTATCGGTCAACTAAAAGATGTGGTCTATCAATCAAAGACCCCAGACTTCTGGGGATCAATGTCAGCTGTTGGCGGTAAACAAACATACCTATTAGGTGGCGCGCTCAACTGTGGCAAGGGCCAGCCAGGACAAACTGCGCCAGTTAGTCATGGTTGTCCAAGCGCAGTTTTTAGAAACATAAATGTGCTTAACGGCAGAGCTGAGGCTGGCGCATGAGTGAATTAAACATTTCGCAAGCAACAGAATATGCTCTAGAACTTCTCGGCAATTCAGGTGGAGTTGCTGTTGGCGAGGTTAGCGACAGCGCAAATATTCGATGGGCTAATTCATCGCTAACTACAAATGGCAATTCAATTGAACAATCTCTATCACTTGCTGCATTTGTTGATGTGGAAGGCGGAATTGCTTGCGGAATTGCAAGTGGACAAATTCGAACTAGAGATGATGTCGTAAAACTGGTTGAAAAGAGTAAAGCAAGCGCACTTGCTGCAGGTGTGGCAGAGGACGCAAATGAATTAACTGCTGGTAGCCAGACAATTGATTTCCAGAAAGCACCTGCAACCACTGATTTAAGTGGGCTTGAAAAAGTTTCCAAAGACCTCGGTCAGGTAATGAAGAATACTGATGCCCAATATTTTGGTTTTAGCGAAATTTCTACTGACACTATTTACTTAGCAACATCAGCAGGATTGCGCGCCAGATTTGAACAAAGTTCAAGTCGATTTGAATTATGTGCCAAATCAATTGATCGCTCAAGATCTTCTTGGTCTGGTGAAAGCGGAATTTCTCTTAACAATGTTGATGTTTTCAAACATGCAAAAATGGTTGATCAAGGTTTAGTTCATCAAAAAAACAAAATCGACATCTCACCTGGCAAGCACACTGTGACTCTTTCGCCAAGTGCAGTAGCTGACTTAATGATCTATCTAATGTGGACTGCCTCGGCTAGAGAAGCAGCCGAAGGCCGCTCAGTGTTCTCTGGACCAGCTGGTGGCACCAAAGTTGGTGAGCAGTTAACCACAAGGAAATTCAACTTAACTTCTGATCCAAAATACAAAGGGCTTGAAACTATAAGCCAAGTTATCAGCATGGGTTCATCTTCTTTTGCCAGCACATTTGATACTGGGCTTGAAATTCCAGCTGTTAATTTGATTGAAAATGGAACTTTAAAAGCATTGGGAAGCAGTCGCTACACTTCAACGCTGGCAAAACTTCCATTTACTCCCCTTGCCGACAACATCATCGTCAGTGATGGAAATGGCTCAGGAGATTTAAATCAACTTGCTGCGCGAATGAAAGATGGGCTTTTGATAACTTGTCTTTGGTACATCCGAGAAGTTGATCCACAATCGCTGCTACTTACTGGATTAACCCGCGATGGTGTTTATGTGGTTAAAGATGGCGAAATTATCGGAACTGCAAATAATTTCAGGTTTAACGAATCACCGGTTGGAATGTTAAATCGCATTACAGATGCTGGCGAACCAACATTTTGTCTACCAAGAGAATGGGCCGATTGGTTCTCAAGAGCCAAAGTAGCTCCGCTCACAATTGCCGACTTTAATTTGTCGACAAAATCAGATGCGATTTAAGCATCTTCTAAGCGGAAGCCGACTTTCATCCCAACCTGTATGTGAGCAACTTCACCATCGCGGATGTTGCCACGGATTTCAGTAACTTCGAACCAATCTAGATGGCGCAATGTTTCAGCTGCCCGCTTAATTCCATTCTTGATTGCACTATCAATGCCATCAGGTGAAGTGCCAACGATTTCAGTAATGCGGTAGGTGCGGTTAGACATTAGGCCTCCAGATGCTTATTTCTTGTTATCACCGTAGCCTAGATGCATGACAGATAAGCAAGAGGTCCACTCGATCACTTCGGCTGTTGTTCCCCTTTCCAATGATCAAAAGGGACGCGAAACGCGCTATCTGTGGTCAATGAGTCTTAGGACAGTTTGCTTTGTTCTTGGCGTAGTCACTGAAGGCGTTTGGCGTTGGATTTTTATGTCTGGCGCTGTCTTTCTTCCTTACTTTGCCGTAATCATTGCCAATGCTGGACGTGAACGCGGAGCTTGGCGCGGCAATGGTGCTTTTATTGATGACAAAAAAGAGTTGAACTAATAGTTAAATGTTCAAGGTTTTGTTTTCCAAAAAATGGATTGCGCTTTCTTTAATTGTTTTGATCTTAAATCCAGTTTTTAAAAGTCTTTCTGATTGGCAGTATCGAAGGCTTGCTTCAAGACAAGAATTTAATGCTCAAATAATTAATGCCCAAAAATTACCTTCATCTGAATTCACTTCAATTACGAAAAATGGAAAAATTCAAAGTCCAACTGATCTATGGCGAACTGTTACAGCCACAGGCTCATTTATTGTCGAAGAGCAATATTTGCTTCGAAAACGAAGTCTTGAATCAGAAGCAGGTCTTTGGGTTGTCACACCATTTAAAACTTTTGATGGCCAAGTAATTACAGTTGTGCGCGGATGGACCGCAGCTGGAGCAAGTGCAACTCAAAATCCAGAACTTTCTTCGCTAACAACACAGCAAGTTACTTTGACTGGCCGCTTGCGTGAAATATCACCAAAGAATGTTGTTGAACCAACTGATTTGCCCTCAGGTCAGCGTATGGGAATTAACCCAAAGTACGGCGAAGCATATTTAGAGCTGGTTAGTTCAAATCCAGAACTCGATAATCCTGAAATCGTTAATTTGCCAATGCCAACATTGACCGATGGCCCACACCATTCATACGCACTGCAATGGTTGCTGTTTATGGTGATGCTAGATGGTGGTTATTTAATACTGCTCCGCAACGATTTAATCGAGCGGCGCAAACTGACGGTTGTATAAATCTGAATACAAACCATTTTTGGACAAAAGTTCTTCGTGAGAACCTTGTTCAACTATTGATCCGTTTTCCAAAACAACAATCAGATTTGCTTGGCGGATAGTTGCCAAGCGGTGAGCGATAACTATTGAGGTACGGTTTTTAAGCGCATTTGAAAGTGCATCTTGGACTAAAGCTTCATTTTCACTATCCAAGTGAGCCGTTGCCTCATCAAGAATTACGACATCCGGTGCCTTAAGTAAGAGCCTTGCGATAGCTAAGCGTTGTTTCTCGCCACCACTTAAGCGATGGCCGCGATCACCAACAACAGTGTCTAGTCCTTCAGGAAGTTCTCGGATCATGTTGGCAATCTGCGCATCTTCGCAGGCTTTCCACATTTGCTCATCTGTTGCATCCAACTTGGCATACTGCAGATTTACTCGAATGGTGTCATGGAACATGTGGGCATCTTGAGTAACTACGCCAACAACTTCTTGAATAGATTTTTGGCTCGCATCTCGAAGATCAACACCGTTAATCAAAACTTGACCATCAACTGGATCAAATAGCCTTGGCACAAGTGAAGTCAATGTACTTTTACCAGCACCTGATGGACCCACAAGCGCGACCATCTGGCCTGGTTCAACTTTTATGTTCACACCTTTAAGAATTAAATCTTCACTTGCTGGAAAATCAGTTCGAGCAACGCTTTCTAGGCTTGCAAGTGAAACTTCTTCGGCAGTTGGGTATCTAAATTGAACATCTTTTAGCTCAACTCTTGCTGGACCACGTTTTAATTCAACGGCATCACTCTTGTCGCGAACCATTGGTTTTAAATCTAGAACTTCGAAAACTCGATCGAATGAAACAAGCGCGGTCATCACATCAACGCGAACGTTTGCTAGCGCTGCCATAGGTGTGTAAAGACGACCAAGAAGAGCTACTAGCGCTAGCAAGGTTCCAAGAGTTAAGGAACCAGTAACAACGGCCACACCTCCCATGCCATACACCAGAGCTGTAGCAACGGATCCAACAAGCATCATGGCTGTGAAGAAAACTGTTGCTGCCATGGTGATCCGAACACCTACGTCTCTTACCTTGAGGGCACGTTTGGCGTATTCAGAAACTTCGTGATTTGGCTTTCCAAAAAGTTTCATTAGCAGAGCACCTGAAACATTGAATCGCTCAGCAATTTGAGTGCTCATGTCGGCGTTTAACTCAACTTGTTGAATTGTTAGTTTTTGCAGTCTTGCGCCCACGCCTTTTGCAGACAGTAAGAAAATTGGTAGCAGGACTAGTGATGCAATAGTGATTCGCCAGCTAAGGGTGAACATCGTCGTTAGAACAATCGCCAAACTAATTAAATTGCCAATAATTCCACCTAAAGTGGATGTGAAAGCTCGCTGCGCGCCAAGCACGTCGCCATTTAAGCGGCTAACTAGTGCCCCGGTTTGAGTTCTAGTGAAGAACGCAATTGATTGGCGTTGCACATGATCAAAAACTTGAACACGCAGTTTATAAATCAATGACTCACCAATTGAGCTTTGTTGCCAGCGGTTTAGGACACCAATTGCGGCTTCAAAGATCGAGATTCCGGCGATTAGAAGTGCGGTATTAATAACCGCTTGCTTATCCCCCGAAGGGATCGCAACGTCAACAATCTTCTTGAATAGCAGTGGCTGCCAGACAACGATGACCGATTGGATGATTAAAACTACAAGGTAGAAAAAGATTTCGATTTTGAAGTCTTTGGCATAGGTGCCGATTCGCTTTAAAGTCTCTTTGCCAATACTTTGACCAATTACAGACTTATCGGATGCAAAACCACGCATGGCGAAATAAGCAGCTGGGCCGCCATGCATACTCATTTAATAAGTCCTCTGGTTAAGCAAGTGCGATTAAATCTAAGTAATCAGCACTCCATAAGTCTTCCACGCCATCTGGAAGTAATAGAACACGCTCTGGATTTAAAGCATCCACAGCGCCTTCATCGTGGGTAACCAAAACAACAGCGCCTTCAAAATGAGCAAGTGCATCAAGGATTTCAGCACGGCTTGCGGGATCTAAGTTGTTTGTTGGTTCATCTAAAAGCAGAACGTTTGCTGCTGACACGACTAACATCGCAAGACTTAGCCGAGTCTTTTCCCCACCAGAAAGAACTCCTGCAGGTTTATTAACAGCGTCGCCGCTAAATAGGAATGAACCCAATACTGATCGCATCTGAGTGTCATTTAGATCAGGTGATGCACTTCGCATATTTTCTAGAACTGTGCGCTCAGCATCTAAGGTTTCGTGTTCCTGGGCGTAGTAGCCGATTTTTAACCCATGGCCTGGCTGGATTTCACCTGTGTCAGGTTTATCAACACTTGCCAATATTCGAAGCAAAGTTGTTTTACCTGCGCCATTAAGTCCAAGAACAACGACTTTGCTTCCCCTGTCGATTGCTAAATCAACGTCGGTGAAAATTTCTTGTGAGCCGTAACTACGACTTAGACCTTGTGCCATAAGAGGTGTCTTGCCACAAGCTGCAGGAGTTGGGAATCTAAGTTTTGCCACTCGATCTGAAACTCGTTCTGCTTCAAGTCCATCCCGAAGTTTTTCAGCGCGTTTAAGCATGCTCTGCGCGGCCTTTGCCTTACTTGCTTTAGCACGCATGCGATCGGCTTGTTGCTGAAGAACATTTGCTTGTTTTTCTGCATTAGCGCGTTCGCGTTTACGGCGACGTTCATCATCTTCACGCGCCGTTAAATAGGCTTTCCAGCCCACGTTATAGATGTCTAGCGCTTGTCTATTGGCATCTAAATGAAAAACACGATTAACGGTGGCTTCCAAAAGTTCAACATCGTGACTGATCACAATCAAGCCGCCTTGATGGTTTGCTAAGAATCCACGTAGCCAAGAAATGGAATCAGCATCCAAGTGGTTTGTTGGTTCATCCAGCAACAAAGTTTGCGCATCACTAAACAGAATTCGAGCAAGTTCAATACGACGGCGTTGACCACCCGATAAAGTTCCTAGAGTTTGTTTTAAAACATTTGGCGTTAATCCAACGCTCGCGGCCAAAGATGATGCTTCACTTTCGGCGGCATAACCACCGGCTGTTTGAAATTCAGCTTCAGCATTTGTGTATTTGCGCATTGCTTTATCGCGAACATCTTCATCGGTGCTAGCCATTTCAACTTCAAGTGAGCGCATGCGCTTAACTAACACATCTAAGCCTCGCGCGCTAAGAATGCGATCTAATGCGACAACTTCTAGATCGCCTGTTCTGGGATCTTGTGGCAAATAGCCAACACCGGTTGCGGCAACAGTTCCAGCTGCTGGTTGATTTTGCCCAGCCAGAACTTTGGTCAAAGTAGTTTTTCCGGCACCATTTCGGCCAACTAATCCAACGCGATCGCCAGCATCAATGCGAAAGGTGGCACCTTGAAGAAGTAAATCGGCTCCAGCGCGCAACTCAATACCAGTTGCTTGTATCACTTAAAAACCGATCCTAGAAATTAAAAATTTATTAAACGTTGAAACCAAGAGCGCGAAGCATTTCGCGACCTTCGTCAGTGATCTTGTCAGGACCCCATGGTGGCATCCAAACCCAGTTCAGTTTGAAATCAGAAACGTGACCATCAAGAGCAGCTCTTGTTTGATCTTCAATCACATCTGTGAGTGGGCAGGCAGCACTTGTTAAAGTCATGTCGATAGTGGCAACGTTCTTGTCATCTAGTGCAACGCCATAAACCAAACCAAGGTCAACTACGTTAATCCCAAGTTCTGGGTCAACTACGTCACGAAGTAATTCAAATACGTCGTCTTCTTTTAATGTTTCCACAACTACCCTTTCAGTTATCTATTATTACCCAGCATTTGGCTTACTCTGCGCCTGAATGACAGCGTCTTTCCATGCCATCCATGCAAGCAGTGCGCATTTAACTCGTGCTGGATAGGCAGCAACCCCAACAAGGGCAATGCCATCACCGAGTAAATCTTCGTTTGGTTCTTCAGCACGTTGCATCATGGCGACCATGTGCTCAACGGCTTTTTCGCCTTCGGCTAAAGACTTTCCATCTAATTGATCAAACAAAATTGACGCTGATGCTTGGCTAATCGAGCAACCAAGGTTGTCATAGTGAATTTTGAATTTATCTGTGCCAGGGATCGATTCAACCTGCAAGGTAATTTCATCACCGCAAGTTGGGTTTACATGGTGAACTTCAGCAGCTGGGTCAGTTCCTAGACCTTTGCCATGTGGGTGCTTGTAGTGATCAAGAATGATCTCTTGATACATATTTTCAAGTTTCAATACGTCACCCCAAAGAATTCTTTTGCCTTTAGGATGCCATCGCGCAAAGCATAAACGTCAGATTCATCGTTATAGATGTAAAAAGTGGCTCTAGTTGTGGCTTGTACGCCGTAATGATTACAAGCAGGCTTTGCACAATGTTGCCCAACTCGTACAGCTATACCTTGTTCATCAAGCACTTGACCTAGGTCATGTGGATGAATTTCATCAACCACAAATGAAATGGCCGAACCACGATTAATACTTTCGGTTGGCCCGATAATGCGAACACCAGGGATTTCACCGATTAGCTTTAACCCAAGTTCAGTTAGGTGATGTTCATGAGCAGCAACATTTTCCATGCCAATTGCAGTTAAGTAATCAACAGCGGCTGCAAGGCCGACGGCTTGAGCCGCCATGGGCACACCCGCTTCAAAACGTGCTGGAGGATCGGCAAAAGTTGTCTTTTCCATTGACACCGTTGCAATCATTGAACCACCAGTTATAAATGGTGGCATTGCATGTAATAGTTCGCTTCGTCCCCATAAGCAACCGATTCCAAGTGGCCCAAGCATCTTGTGACCACTCCAAGTTATGAAATCTACTTCAAGAGATCTAACATCAACGCGCATATGCGGAACGCTCTGACAGGCATCAAGTAACACAATGGCATTAAATTTCTTGGCAGCCTGGACAATGACATCTATTTCATTGATAGTTCCAAGAAGGTTTGATTGGTGAGCTAGGGCAACGATTTTTGTTTTAGCGTTAATTAGTTGATCTAGATTACTTAAATCTAATCTTCCGTTTTCACCAAGACCAATCCACTTTAAAGTTGCGCCAGTTTTATCAGTCAATTCCTGCCATGGAACTAAATTCGCATGGTGTTCCATTTCAGTAACCAAGATTTCATCACCTGGTTTGAGAATGAATCGTTGGCTTCCTTCAGGAAGTGGTTTTCCGTGAGCAGACTTCAATGTGGCATTTAAGAATGCATAAGCAACTAAGTTGATTGCCTCAGTGGCATTCTTGGTAAATACGATTTCGTTTGACTTAGCATTAACGAAATTTGCAATCTTTTGCCTAGCTAATTCGTATGCATCGGTAGCTTCTTCTGCTAACTGATGAGCGCCGCGATGAACTGCTGCATTGTGCTTTTCGTAGAACTCGCGTTCAGCATCTAGAACTTGTTTTGGCTTTTGAGATGTTGCGCCACTATCAAGGTAGACCAACTTTCTTCCATCGCGCACAGTGCGCGAAAGAATCGGGAAGTCTGCCTTGATGGCAGCAACATCTAACAAGCTCATAAAAATTTAGGCAGTTACGAACTGGGCGTAACCGTTTTCCTCGATTTCAGTTGCAAGTTCTGGTCCACCTTCACGAACAATACGTCCGTTATGGAAAACGTGAACAAAGTCAGGCTTTACGTAGTTAAGAATGCGAGTGAAGTGAGTAATCACAAGCATTCCAGTTTCACCGGTTGCGCGAACCCGATTAATGCCTTCAGAAACAACGCGCAATGCATCAACGTCAAGACCTGAGTCAGTTTCATCAAGCACAGCAATCTTTGGCTTAATTAATTCCATCTGAAGAATCTCGGTGCGTTTACGCTCGCCACCAGAGAAACCTTCGTTCACACTGCGCTCTGCGAATGTCGGATCGATTTGAAGACCTGCCATTGAGTCCTTCATTTCTTTGATCCAATTGCGTAAGTTCGGAGCTTCGCCACGGATTGCAGTGATTGAGGTGCGAAGGAAGTTAGATACAGATACACCTGGCACTTCAACTGGATACTGCATTGCAAGGAATAGCCCAGCGCGAGCGCGTTCATCAACTGACATTTCGAGCACATCTTGACCATCAAGGGTCACGCTGCCGCCAACGATGTCATATTTTGGATGACCTGCAATGGCATAAGCCAGTGTTGATTTACCAGAACCGTTTGGTCCCATTAATGCGTGAGTTTCGCCAGAGCGAACAGTTAGATCAACACCACGAAGAATGTCCTTTGGACCTTCATCGGTTGAAACTTGAACTTGTAAGTTCTTGATTTCTAATACGGACATTTATTTCTCCTTGGCTTTGGTTGCAACAAGTATTTGTGGGTTTTCGTCTTCGCCTTCTAGGGCAACTTCATAGGTAGCAAGCGGGGTTACAGCTGGCGGACTTGTTGGCACGCCAGTTTTTAAATCAAATGCAGCGCCGTGCAAAAAGCACTCAATGTTGCAGCCACTTAGTTCCCCATCGCTTAGCGAAACGTCTTGATGGGTACAAACATCACTAACTGCATAAACTTCACTATCAACAACAGCAACTAAAACATCTTGGCCAGCAACGCTAACCCGATGCGGTTTGCCATCATTAAAGTCAGCTAAAAAGCCAACTGGCGCAAAATCAACAGACACTATTTACCTGCAATCCGTTCTTCAACAGCTGCGCGAACACGATCGTTGATTTCTGGAACGCTAATTAACATCAATAGATCCTCAAAGAATCCGCGCATAACTAACTTGCGAGCTTCATCTTCGGTGATGCCGCGAGACATTAAATAAAACAACTGTTCATCATCAAAGCGACCAGTTGTGCTGGCGTGTCCCGCCCCAACAATTTCACCGGTTTCAATTTCCAAGTTCGGAACTGAATCAGCACGGCCGCCATCACTTAGAACTAAGTTGCGGTTGATTTCGTAAGTGTCGGTACCAAGTGCGTTGGCGCGAATTAGCACATCGCCAATCCAAACAGTGTGTGCATCTTTACCATCAAGAGCGCCCTTGTAGACAACGTTGCTCCGGCAGTTTTCGATGCTGTGATCAACAAATAGTCGATGTTCAGCATGTTGGCCAGCGCCAGCGAAATACAAACCGATTAATTCAGCTGCGCCACCTTGAGCTGTGTAGTTAACACTTGGAAGTAGCCGAACTAGATCGCCACCAAGGGTGATCACAACATGCTTAATCTGGGCATCTTTGCCAAGGAAAATACGGTGATGTGAAAGCTGAACTGCATCACTTGCCCAGTCTTGGTAAGAAACCAAAACTAGATTTGCACCAGCACCCACAGCAATATCAACGTTTCCAGCAAATGCTCCACTACCGGTGTGATCCATGATCACAGTTGCAGTAGCTAATTCACCAACATTGATATCAACTTGGCCAGCAACAGTCTTACCCTTTGGATTTAGCGCAAGTCGGATTGGTGATTCGATATTTGCATTTCGTGGAATTGAAAGCGATGCAACTTTTGTGGTTTTTTCAAACCCAAGTGCGGCAACCCGATCAGTGTATCCAGCACGGGTGTTGGTTTTAGCGATTGTTTCAAAAGTTGCCCCGCCAAGATCTGATGCAGTTACTTCGATGTCACCTTCGAATTTTGCTTCACCTGAAACCAACCCAGCAGTGCGCTTGATTGGCGTGAAACGCCATTCTTCTTCCCTGCCATTGATTTCTGGAAAAGCATCTGCAGTGAATGCAAAGATACGTGGTGCGTGATCTAACGCAATAGTCACGATTAACCCACCGCGCCTTCCATTTGAAGTTCGATTAGGCGGTTTAGTTCAAGTGCATATTCCATTGGAAGTTCGCGAGCAATCGGTTCAACGAAGCCACGAACGATCATTGCCATTGCTTCATCTTCATCAAGACCGCGGCTCATTAGGTAGAACAGCTGATCTTCAGAAACCTTGGAAACTGATGCTTCGTGACCTAGTGCCACATCATCTTCGCGAACATCTACATATGGATAGGTATCCGAACGTGAAATGTCATCAACGAGTAGCGCATCACACTTAACGGTGCTCTTTGAGCCATGGCAACCTTCAAGAACTTGAAGTAGACCGCGATATGAAGTGCGACCGCCACCACGAGCAACAGATTTGCTGATGATCGATGATGAAGTGAACGGAGCTGCGTGCACCATCTTGGCGCCAGCATCTTGATGTTGACCTTCGCCAGCAAATGCGATTGAAAGTGTTTCACCCTTGGCATGTGGACCTTGTAGCCAGATAGCTGGATACTTCATGGTCACTTTAGAGCCGATGTTGCCATCAACCCACTCCATCGTTGCACCTTCCATTGCAACCGCGCGCTTAGTCACAAGGTTGTAAACGTTGTTAGACCAGTTTTGGATTGTGGTGTAACGACAGCGAGCATTCTTCTTCACAATGATTTCCACAACAGCTGAGTGAAGTGAATCAGATGAATAAATTGGCGCAGTACATCCTTCTACGTAGTGCACGTAAGCACCTTCATCAACGATGATCAGGGTTCGTTCGAACTGACCCATGTTTTCAGTGTTGATGCGGAAGTAAGCCTGTAGTGGGATTTCTACATGAACGCCCTTTGGCACATAGATGAAAGATCCACCTGACCAAACGGCAGTATTAAGTGCTGCGAACTTGTTATCGCCAACTGGAATTACTGTTCCGAAATATTCTTTGAACATATCTTCATGTTCTTTAAGTGCAGT
>JBEGOT010000033.1:0-3243 GCA_041181865.1 Actinomycetota bacterium
TTGCAGGTGTTTACCCTCCAACAACTTTAGAGACATTCACTGAAGAGAATTTCAGATTGATTTTTGATGTGAACGTGCTTGGCGTGCTTAATGTTACGGCTGCAGCTGTTCCTTATATGAAAAAAGGATCTGCAGTGGTGATGTTTGCTTCCGTTGATGGCTTCACCGTTTCACGCGGACAGTTACTTTATGGTGCCTCAAAGTCAGCTGTGGTGATGCTAACTAAATCACTTGCACTCGAACTTGCCCCAAAAGGTATTCGCGTAAATGGCATCGCACCAGGTTGGGTTGCAACACCAGGCAACGCAGCGACTGGACGTATGGACGAGGCTGCAAAATCAATTCCAATTGGTCGTGTAGCACAACCTGAAGAAATTGCTGAGTGGGTTTACTTGCTAACAGATTCAACTAAATCAGGATTTGTTGACGGTGAAACAATCGTGATCAGCGGAGCGGATGTAATGCGATGAGTCTAAATTCAAATGTGCTTCCGCAGGAATCAACAGCACAGCTTCTTGCTGAAAGCTTGCGCCAAGCAATCCTTGAAGGCCAACTAAAACCAGGGTCAAGACTTGTTGAACAAGATCTTGCAGAGCAGTACGACATTTCTCGTGGGCCAATTCGTGAAGCAATTCGTATTCTCGCTTCAGAAGGGCTCGCAGAACTTCGTAAAAACAAAGGTGCTGTAGTCAGCACTCCAAACATGGACGATGTTCTTGAGGTCTATGCCATCCGTATGTCATTAGGCGCGATTGCCATTGACCAACTAGCTCGCACAGCTTTGGAATCTGATGTTGACCTTGAGCAAGCTCGAATTTTGCTTGAAAACTTGAATGATCGCAAGGTTCGTCAAAGTAATACTCGAATGATCGAAGCCGATCTACTTTTCCAAAATGAATTGGTTGCACTTAGTGGATTACCACGTATCACTGAGGCAATGGAAAAGTCTGCAATAGATATCAGGGTTTGCGTTCAAGCTCTTGACATTAAATACGACGAATCAGATCACGAGAATTTAGTAAATCGTCACACCAAGCTTTTAAGCCAAATTGCCAAGGCAAATTCACAAAAAGCAGTTGAACTTTGGGTGGATCACGTCCGTAAGTCTGTTGCTGAATTCACCAAGGATATGTCATCAGATGATTTGAACAAATTATTTGATCGACCACTTATGCGTCACGTATTTGAAAATAAAGATGGAAAGGCAAAGTAATGGGTAAGTACTGTGTAATCGGGGCCGGTGCTGCAGGTCTACCAGCGCTAAAAATGTTGCTAGATGAAGGCTACGAAGTTGATTGTTTTGAAAAATCAGGCAAAGTTGGTGGCCATTGGAACACTGACTATGACTTCTTGCACTTAATCACTTCAAAAAATGTAACTGGCTATGACCACTGGCCAATGCCAGAAGATTACCCACTGTTCCCATCTAAAGATCTAATGCTTAAGTACTTCAATATGTACGCTGAACACTTTGGTTTGTTTGACAAGATAACTTTTAATACCGAAGTTAAGTCAGTTAAACCACTTTCTGGTGATGGATTGCCCGGATCAAATGGCTGGGAAGTAACCACTAGCGATGGCAAAACAAAACAATACGATGGCGTATTTATTGCCAATGGTCATTTGTGGGATAGCAAAGTTCCAGAGTTCCATGGTGAATTCACTGGAAAGCAAATTCACTCAGGACAATACAAGAACACAAAAGAAGTTGAAGGCAAAGTCTTAGTTGTTGGCGCTGGTAACTCAGGCTGCGATTTAGCAGTTGACTGTGCGCAAGATTTAATCGACACCTCAATCGTTATTCGTCGCGGTCAATATTTCCAACCAAAAACATTTTTTGGCCAACCTCGAGCTGAACTTGCATTCATGAAAGAGTTCACATTTGAAGAGCAGGACTTAATCACCAGACTCTTAATGAAAGTTTCTGTTGGAAGTGCTGAATCATATGGTCTACCAACCGTTGAACATCATGCGTTAGCCGAAGGCCCGCCAGTAGTTAACAACTTGCTTATGTACTGGATTCACCATGGTCGCATCAAAGTAAAGCCTGGCATTTCCCGCTTTGAAGGCAAGAAGGTCTACTTTGAAGATGGCACCGTTGAAGAATACGGAACCATTCTTTGGGCAACCGGATTCCATTGTTCACTGCCAATGCTTGATGAATCTTTGATTGAGCGCAAAGATTCAGTACCTCTTCGTTATGGCGCAGGTGTTGTTCCAGTTGGCTTGGAAAAGCTTTATTACATCGGACTAATCGCCGCGCGTGGTGGCCAGCCAATGCAATATCCAATTCAAATGGAACTAGCCATTCGCATGGCAAAGCTTCACGAGAAAAATCCAAAGGGAGTTGCACCTGTTGCCCAAACCTTGGCGAATGTTCAGGAAAAAGAATGGCGCGTAGATATTCTTCGACCAATTTGGTTTGACCAAATCGAAAACACTAAGGCAGTTCTTGCTGGAATGGAAAATGCCTAACATGTCAGATTGGCTTGGTCTTAGTGGGCGCACCGCTGTCATTACAGGTGCTGGTGGCGGTATCGGTCGCGCTGTTGCAATCGAATTGGCGACAGCTGGCATGAACCCAGTGGTGTTAGATCGCACCCAGGAATTAGTTGACGAAACGTTAAGTGAGATGTCAAAGCTTGGCCTAACCGGAACTGGTTTTGCCTGTGATGTAACTGACGAAGAACAAGTCAGCAAAATTGCCCAACAAGTGGGCAAGACCCATGTGTTGGTTAACACTGCTGGTATTTTGCGCCCAGGCACACTTGCAGAACTGTCGACAGCAGAGTGGCAAGCGCTAATCAATGTTAATTTGACGGGTTACTTTGTTACTTCGCGGGCATTTGTTCCAAAATTTAAAGAAGCTGGTAGCGGTTCTATAGTTCACATTGCTTCGGTTTCTGGAACTAATCCGCAACCAGCAAGTGGCGCATACAGTGTCAGCAAAGCTGGAGTTCTAATGTTGTCCAAGCAATTGGCTTTCGAACTAGGACCAGAAGGTATCCGAAGCAATACGGTCAGCCCTGGCTTAGTTAGAACTCCATTGACTGAGGCCTACTACAACGTTGGTGATGTCGCGGCTAGACGTGATGCTGCAGTTCCAGTTAGGAGAGTTGCAAAGCCACACGACATTGCAGATGTGGTTACTTTCCTTGCAAGCGATCGCTCACGTTACATAACTGGCGCTGACATCGTGGCTGATGGTGGTTTCACTCAGACTCTTATGAGCACAATTCCGCG
>JBEGOT010000034.1:0-5368 GCA_041181865.1 Actinomycetota bacterium
AGATTTGGCAACAATCACGTTCGAAGTTAATTGAGGCTGAATCTGAAGAGCCGCTTTGGAAAATTGTTGGATTTAAGAATTACTTAAAAATTCGAAACTTCGAAAAGTTCATTAAGCAAAACTTAAAGAACACCGATCTGCAGAACTTAGCCCGTGCATATAAAGCACAGTGTTATGTTGATCTAGATTCAAAAATTGGGTTACTCGGTATCTGTAGTTATGTGCACCAAACATTTGGGGTTTACCAGCCAGCTGGTGGGTTAAGCGCGCTAACAAATGCCCTTGAAAATCGTTGTAGCAAATTAGGTGTTGAAATCACTTTCAATGAAAAGGTTGCTCCTGTGGTTTCCGGTAATAATCTCTTCGGTGTCGAACTTTCAAATGGCCAGCTAATTTCCGCAGATTACGTAATAGTTAATGACTTAACTTCTTTGCCAGAGATTGCCAAATGGACTGACACCACCACCTCGGGCACTAACTGCACCGGGCTTTATCGAATTGAAGAACGCTCGTGGCTTGGCCTTGGTCCAAGCCACGCTGTTATGAGTGCTGAAATAGTGGCTGACCTGATCGGTTCTGCAGCACCCTGAACTTGCCTTTACGCTAAAGGGGTGAGTAATCCACTAGATAAAAATGGCCTTCGTGATCGCGTTGCCCAAACTCTCACAGATTTTGTTTCCGAGCACCGAAACATCATGTCTGAAATTTCTAGTGATACTGAAGCGCTTGTTGATTCACTGTCTGCATTAATTACTGGTGGAAAGCGTTTGCGTCCAGCATTTGCCTACTGGGGTTACTTGGCTGGTGGTGGCAAAGATAGCGATGCAATCGTCAAGGCATGTAGCGCTCTTGAATTTTTGCAAGCTTGCGCATTAATTCATGACGACGTGATGGATAACAGCGACACTCGTCGCGGAGCACCAGCAGTTCACAAACAATTTGAACAAAAACATGCCTCAAACAATTGGTCTAGTGATGGCCCAAGATTTGGCGCTGGCGCTGCAATCTTGATTGGCGATTTAGCTCTTTCTTGGGCTGATGAATTAATTTTCACCAGCGGACTAACGACTGAAGAAATAATCAGGGCCAACGAGATTTATCACGTTATGCGAACTGAATTAATGGCCGGTCAATATCTTGATCTGCTTGAACAGGTTCGTGGCGAAATCACAGTTGAACGCAGTGCGACGGTGATTAGATTTAAGAGCGCTAAGTACACAATTGAACGACCACTGCTAATGGGCGCCGCAATCGCAGGTGCATCAAACGAAGTTTGCGATGCCCTCTCCCAATACGGATTAGCTTTAGGCGAAGCATTCCAGTTACGTGACGACTTACTTGGTGTATTTGGAGATGCGGCCACTACGGGAAAGCCATCAGGTGATGACTTGCGCGAGGGCAAACAGACAATGCTTGTTGCCAAAGCACGTGAATTAGCAAGCCCAGCTCAACTTAACTTAATCGAATCTGCTCTTGGCAATGAAAAGTTAAGTGAGGCAGAAGTTAAGCAAATTCAGAAAGCACTGATTGATTGTGGTGCAGAGCTAGTTATTGAAGAGCGTATTGCCCAGCAACTGGAAGTCGCTTTATCTGTAATCAAAGAATTACCAACCGAAGTAACCCAAGCTCTTAGTGACCTAGCGGTTATGGCAACGAAGCGAGCAAGTTAAATGGTGCGATTACAAGACTGGATTCCAGGACATACTCAGCGGACAGTTACTGGACCAACAAATAATGTTGTAATTGTTGGCGCAGGTTTGGCTGGACTTTCAGCTGCGATGCGCCTTGCAAAAACTGGGCGCAATGTAACTGTTGTTGAACGCGAATCAATTCCAGGTGGCCGGGCAGGCCGCATAAGTGATCGTGGCTTTGAATTTGATACCGGACCAACTGTTTTAACAATGCCTGATTTAATCGCTGATGCATTTGATTGTCTTGGTGAAGACATGAATGACTGGTTAACTCTTGAACCAGTTAAGCCGCTTTACCGTACATTTTTTGCAGACGGCAGTCAGATGGATGTGCACAGCGACACTGAACAAATGTGCGCGGAGATCGAAAAGGTTATTGGTCCAGATGAAGCTGCTGGTTACCGCAAGTACGTTGATTTTGTTTCAGATCTTTATAAATACGAAATGCGCAATTTTATTGACCGCAATATAGATAGCCCAGTTGATCTAATTTCAAAAGATTTAGTGAAACTGATTTCCATTGGTGGGTTTAGAAAACTTGCACCAAAAGTTGAGCAATATCTAAAAGATGATCGCACTCAGCGCGTTTATTCATTCCAAGCAATGTATGCCGGGCTTTCACCTTACGATGCGTTAGCCATTTACGCGGTAATTGCTTACATGGATTCAGTTGCAGGTGTTTTCTTCCCTAAGGGTGGAATGCATGCTGTACCTACTGCGATGGCAGCAGCAGCCACAAAACACGGCGTGACATTTAAGTACGACACTGAAGTAACAGCAGTTCGCACCAAAGGTAAGCGCGCAGTGGGTGTTGAGACAGCTTTAGGTGAATTCATCCCAGCAGATGTGGTTGTACTTAACCCTGATCTGCCAATCGCCCACCGTGAATTACTAGATTCTGATCCTTGGACAGTTAGACGTTTGGATTACTCTCCGTCTTGTTACTTATTACTTGCTGGTTCAAATAAGAAATACGAACACATCGCCCACCACAACATACATTTCGGTAAGAGTTGGTCAGGTGTGTTTGATGAGTTAATTGACAAAAAGACCATCATGAGTGATCCAAGTATTTTGGTAACTAACCCAAGCCATAGCGATCCGGCCTTGGCGCCAAACGGCAAACAGGTCTATTACGTACTATTTCCAACACCAAATCTTGATGCCGATATTGATTGGCAAACTTTCGAACCTAAGTATCGCGATCAAGTTTTTAAATCACTGGAAGAACGTGGTTACACAGATTTCGCTAATTCAATCGAAGTTGCTCACATCACTACCCCTCAAGATTGGGCTGATCGTGGAATGGAACGCGGCGCACCGTTTGCCGCAGCGCATTCATTTTTCCAAACCGGACCTTTTAGACCTCGCAACACCTGGGGTGAAAATGTTGTCTTCACTGGTTCTGGCACCCAACCAGGTGTTGGTGTACCAATGGTGTTGATTTCTGGTCGCTTAGCTGCTGAACGGATTACCGGAAAAGACAAGTCATACCGCTCACGCGCACTTCGCTAGTTCGCAAGTACCCTAGTTAAGTGAAATTAGCTTTCCCAAAAACCTTTATGCGACTGCCAATTGTTGGCATGTATGTGTGGCCAGGATTTTTCGGTTCGCTTTTCCTTGCTTTTGGTTCAATTGGTGTGGGCTGGTTCCCGCTTTCAGCTGGCGCACTTGATTGGCCAATTATTAATTTCTTGCAAACAAATTCTCTTGGCCAAGCTCTTGCGCGTTCACTTGTTGTGGTGGGGGCTGCTTTGATTTTGCAGGCCTGGTTAATTGTTGGAATTGATGCTTTGCATAACAAGATTGCGGATTTAAAAGTCTTGTACACAGCAATGGGCTTTTGGTGCGCGCCACTTATTTTCACTCCGCCACTTTTTAGCCGTGATGTTTTTAGTTATTACATGCAAGGCAAACTTCAACTTGCCGGCTACAACCCTTATGACTCTGGTGTGGCTTTGGTTGCTGGCTGGTTCCAATCAGGCGTTGACCCACTCTGGGGTGAGGCGCCAACACCGTATGGTCCGGCATTTTTATTCATTGAAAAAGTTGTGGCATACGTAAGTGGTAACTCAGCATTACTTGGTGCATTTTTATTCCGCTTGATTGCAGTTGCTGGCGTTGCTGCTTTGACTGTGGCGATTCCATTCCTTGCCAGGCAACACGGCATCAGTGATGTCTCTGCCCTGTGGCTTGGTGCGATGAATCCGCTTGTGATCATGCACTTTGTTGCTGGTGCACACAATGATTCTCTGATGGTTGCGTTAGTTGTTGTGGCTTTAGTTTTTGCACTTAAACATCGCTGGGTTGTTGCCGCACTATTGGCTACTGCTGCGCTTGCGATCAAACCAGTAGCAATTGTCATATTGCCATTCCTTGCATACATCTCAGCTGAGTCATCATGGCTAAGCCGAATTCGCCAAGGTATGCGCATCGGCATGGTTTCTGTGGTTTCGCTATTTGCAATGTCTTACTTTGCAGGTGTTGGACCGCTTGGTTGGCTTAATGCCCTAAGCACACCGGGCACAGTTAAAAGTTGGCTTTCACCATTCACAGCAATTGGTTTATTTACTGGCGCATTTGCTGACTTACTTGGCTTTGGAAATAACGTCGATCAATACGTCGAATTAACCAGGCAAATTGGTTCAGTGGTGATGGCAATCATATTGATGTATTTGGTTTTGAAGCCTGAAGGTCGAAGCGCAACGAGAGGCGCTGCATTTGCATTTGCCTCACTTGTGATTTTTGGACCAGTTGTTCAACCTTGGTATTTGCTTTGGGCTATTCCACTAGTGGCAGCATCAGGGCTTTCTCACCGATATGTTCGCGTAACAGTAATTGTGATTTCAGCCTTCACAATCCATGGGATTGCTAATTCAAGTGCAACAACTGACACTTTCATGGATTTAAGCGATGGCTTAGCTATTGTTCTGGCTGCGATCATTTTGGCAGCTGCAGTATTTGCTTCACCACATGAACGCCAACTGATAATTGGTGACAAATCCGAACACGGCATCAAACCTGAAACCCCAGAGCAGTTGGCTGTACACGAGAAAATGATCATCCGTTAGGTTAATTTCATGAGCAAGGCTGATTTACTCAAAGCAGGTATTACCGATCCTGCGCTTCAAAAGTCTTACGAACTATGTCGCCAGCTCAATAAGAAGCACGGAAAAACTTATTACTTAGCAACGCTTCTACTTCCACCAGAAAAACGACCTTACGTGCATGCACTTTATGGTTTTGCGCGATATGCAGATGAAATCGTTGATGACTTAAGTTCAACACTTACGGATAGCCAGAAATCTGAAGAACTTCGCACCTGGAGTAATAAGTTTTTTGAAAGTTTTGATACAGGCAAAACTGATGATCCAGTTTGTTTGGCAGTCCTAGATACGATTAAGCGTTGGAATCTGCCAAAAGCCCATTTTGAAGCATTTATCCACTCGATGACAATGGATTTAACTGTTACCGAATATAAAACTTATGAAGATCTTTATGAATATGTTTACGGATCAGCTGCGGTAATTGGATTACAGATGGTGCCCATTTTGGAACCAAGTGATCCAAAAGCTTACGACCATGCGATGGAACTTGGTGTGGCATTTCAATTAGCTAACTTCATTAGAGATGTGAATGAGGATCTAGATCGTGGCCGGGTTTATTTACCACTTGAT
>JBEGOT010000035.1:0-7232 GCA_041181865.1 Actinomycetota bacterium
TTGTGTTAAATGAAGACATCGCCATGCGTTACTACCCGATTGAAGATGAATCTTCACCAAAATATGTTGGTTTACTAGATGTCTTAACTCACGAAATTTTGCAGCCAGGTAAATCTCCTATCCTGGCAGATCAAGAACATGTGAACTTAACTGTTGATGAGCACGAAGAGATCATTGAACTTCTTGCTCACGCTGATTTATCAGATGGTGTATTTGAAAGCCACACTTCTGGCATGCCAGTTAGTTTGCCTAAGCTAAGGCAACTATGGGATGAAGTAGGTCTAGTAACTGTTTTGCCATTTGATCAATGGATTAGTGATGAAGTTCTTCTGGCTTGGATTAATCATCGCGGTCCAAAGTGGATTCCTACCGTCTCTAAAGGTGACTTAGCAACCGATGTTCTATCCACTGAGCAATCTGTAGGCATTGGAATCTGTGACGGAGTTGCCAGAATGTGGCATGTAGGTCAGCCAACAAAATTAGAACTGCGGACTGAAAATTCAGAAGTTATCGAACTGACTGGTGATGTGCCTAGTAATTTACTGAGAGATCATCGAATTCGAATTGGTGACACAATTCGTCCGCTAAGTACTAATTACTTAGTTACTGCCCCAAGCATCTGAGATTTTTTTACGAGTATCTTCAATTAACTCAGACATAACTTTTGTCTGACCAATAATTGGCATGAAATTAATGTCATTAGCCCAGCGCGGAACAATGTGTTGATGAATGTGGCCAGCAACGCCAGCACCAGCGACATCACCTTGGTTAAGTCCGATATTGAAACCTTTTGCCCCATTTGTTGAGCGAAGTACTTCAATTGCGCGCTTTGTTAGTTCTGACATTTCTTCACGTTCACTTGATGTGATCTGGTCATACCAAGCAACGTGCCTAAAAGTACAGACGAGTAAGTGTCCAGTGTTATACGGATACTTGTTCATAACCACATAACAAGTAGTTCCGCGATGAACTATTAGCCCTGCTTCATCAGAAAGTGTTGGCGCAATACAGAACGGACAAGTGTCATCATCAAATTGTCCGGCTTGATCAAGAATGTAAGAACGACGATGTGGCGCCCAAAGTCTGGACCACATGTCTTTCCCTAGATCGCCAATCACAGCTGCTTGCGAGCCTTAACGATTGAAACGATCTTGTCGATCGCATCTTTGATTGGCACACCGTTTTCTTGGGTGCCATCACGGAAGCGGAATGAGACAGCGTTATTAGCAATGTCTTCATCCCCTGCAATAAGCATGAAAGGAATCTTTTGAGTTTGGGCATTGCGAATCTTCTTTTGCATGCGCTCATCAGAAACATCGACTTCAACGCGGATGTTTTGTTCGCGAAGCTTTGCTGCGACATCTTCTAAGTAATCGTTATGTGTGCTAGCAATTGGAATCCCAACAACCTGAACTGGTGCCAGCCATGGCGGGAACGCACCTGAGTAATGCTCAAGTAAGACACCGAAGAAACGTTCGATTGATCCAAATAGCGCACGGTGAATCATGATCGGACGTTGACGATCACCATCAGCTGATTGGTATTCAAGTTCAAAGCGTTGTGGCAACTGGAAATCCACCTGGATAGTAGACATCTGCCAAGTACGGCCGATTGCATCACGTGCTTGCACAGAAATCTTTGGACCATAGAACGCAGCGCCACCTGGATCCGGAACTAGTTCAAGACCTGATGAAGTTGCTGCTTCTTCAAGAGCGGCTGTGGCTTCGGCCCATTCGCTATCGCTACCAATCGACTTTTCAGGATTACGAGTTGAAAGTTCAAGGTAGAAATCATCAAGACCATAATCGCGAAGTAGATCCAGCACGAAAGTAAGTAGGTTCTTAAGTTCATCTTGCATCTGTTCGCGGGTGCAATAAATATGCGCATCATCTTGAGTCATACCGCGAACCCGGGTTAGGCCATGAACCACACCTGATCGTTCATAACGATAAACCGAACCAAATTCAAAAAGGCGTAGTGGTAATTCACGGTAACTGCGTCCACGTGATTGGAAAATCAAATTATGGAACGGGCAGTTCATTGGCTTTAGGTAGTAATCCTGACCTTGGCGTTTGACTGTGCCATCGTCGTGATATTCCTCATCCAAATGCATGGCAGGGAACATGCCATCTTTGTACCAATCAAGGTGACCTGATTTTTCAAACAAAGTTGATTTGGTGATGTGCGGCGAATAAACAAATTCATAGCCAGCAGCTTCATGTCGAATGCGTGAATAATCTTCCATCTGACGACGAACGATTCCACCTTTTGGATGAAACACTGCAAGACCACTGCCGATTTCATCAGGGAAACTAAATAGATCAAGTTCCACACCTAATTTGCGGTGATCCCGCTTTTCAGCTTCTTCAAGCATGGTTAGGTAAGACTTCAAGTCATCTTTTGTTGGCCATGCTGTGCCATAAACGCGCTGCATTGATTCGTTCTTCTGGTCACCTAGCCAATAAGCAGCTGAGGTGCGCATGAGTTTTACAGCTTTGCCATCGATGTATCGCGTGTCTGGAACATGCGGACCACGACAAAGATCGCACCACTTTAAATCACCAGAACGAAGGTCAATGTTGTCATAGATGGTTAATTCCCCACCGCCAACTTCCATAACCTCTTCAGACATAACTTCGGCTTGGTCATCAGCTCCAAGTAAGCGAATTTTGAATGGTTCATGGGCAAGTTCTTTGCGAGCATTATCACGATCTGTTGTGCGCCGATTGAAACGTTGACCTGACTGAATAATTGCCAAAGTCTCTTTTTCAATTGCTGCTAAATCTTCAGGTGTAAATGATCGAGTCGTTCCAAAGTCATAAAAGAATCCATCTTTTATCGGTGGACCAATGCCAAGCTTTACATCGCTAAACAGATTTTGAGTTGCTTGTGCCACAATGTGCGCAACGCTGTGACGAAGAACGGAAAGACCTTCTGGTTCAGTAATTGCAACTGGGATTACTTCATCGCCATCTTTAAGAACATGCGAAAGATCAACAAGTGTGCCATTGACCTTGGCCACCACAATTTTTCTGGCTTTATCGCCAACAACATCAAAGGCGGTGGCGCCAGATTCAATTTCAGTGGCGACTTTATTGTCCCCAACCAACACTGACGGCACGATTAATTCCTTTTAAAACTTAGGTTTGTAACCTAAAGCCTATCTTAGAAACCGAAAATCGCTGTTGCGAAACCTTTGACGCCATCCATAGTTAAGCCCCATTCGTTCCAATACGCGTACAGCAAAACTACTAAAACAAATGTTGATGCGAGCGCGATGTGCATGCGGCGCTGCTTGTATTCGTCGCTCATAATCTTTAATGCCATCGCTGAAGTGAATCGTCGAACTGGGTGCAGTAAGCGATTAGCCCAGCTGTATTCAGAAGCCAAGACGATTAAACCAAGGATCATTGTTGCCCAGCCCGGACCTGGGAAAAGTAAAAAGAATATTCCAAGACCAACCAAGGTAAGACCAATTACCAAAACAATAAGTTTCCAAGTTGCATCAAGTGCGCGATTAGTGCGCGCAGCATCGCGGCGATCCCGATACAAGATGCCGACTCGTTTCTTCATTGATTGGTTTGAAATGGTCATTTAAGGGTTAATACGCTCGCTACTGATTTGTTTGAAAATGTTTGCTAATTCACTTGTGACTTTACCAACTGAAAGCTCTTTTAGGTTAACTACTTGTTTGGCTTCGGTTAATTTAGCGATTCGCGTAACAGGATGAACATCTCTAGTAGATGAAGTAATAAAAACTTCATCAGCTTCAAACAGATCATCTTCGGTTAAATCTTTAACAAAAACAGGGTGACTGGACCATTCAAGAACTAACTCGCGGGTTATCCCTTCAAGTAATCCGCTATTTGTTCCTGGAGTTAAGACTTCATCGTTTTTAACGATGAATATGTTGCTGCCAGTACCTTCTGCTAGCAGTCCTTGGCCACTTAGAAAAACTGCCTCACTAAAACCGTGTTCATGTGCTGCTTCTAGGGCATAAACATTTTCAGCATATGAAGTCGTCTTTAGACCAACGATTGGTGATTTCTCATTTCTTATCCAGGGCACTAGCAAAACTTCTGAACTATCAGCCCAAGGTTTTTGTGCTGCTACCGAAATAACAAGAGTTGGTGAAACATTGATTCGATCTGATCCAAGTGGTCCATTGCCGCTTGTTACAGTGATCCGCATTCGACCTTGGGCAATCTGATTATTAGCTTCGCTTACTGCATCGATTGCTTTTCGTAGAGTTTGTTCATCTGGAAATGCAATTCCCAATCCATCGCATGATTTTCGAAGGCGCTTGATGTGTCGATCAACTGCAAAAGGCTGACCAGATTGAAACTTTAAAGTTTCAAAAACACCGTCTGCAACAGTGAAGCCGTGATCAAAGACACTGATATTGGCCGTTTCACTATCAAGTAATTGGCCGTTAACATAACAAATCGTTTTGCTCACTTATTTACTCTAACTAGTTTTCCAAGCTAGCTACGCGAAGTAGATTCTGTGCTTTGAGTTGAGTTTCTGCCCATTCACTTGCAGGATCGCTTCCCCAGGTTATTCCTGCGCCTGTTCCGAAATTAATGTAGCGATTTTCATCTTTTTGAGTCTGCCAAAATGTTCGAATTCCAACTGCAAGCTTTGCGTACTTAAGATTTGCATCCACGAATCCAAAAGCGCCGCAATAGATCTGACGCGGCGACTTTTCTAATCGGTTAATTACTTCAAGGGCACTTGATTTCGGTGCGCCACTAACTGACCCTGGCGGTGACATCGCTTCAAAAATTTGTGTCCAAGACGTATCACTTGAAATTAGTCCTTGGACGTCGCTAACTAAATGAACTAATCCAGGATGTGGTTCCACTCGTAGAAGTTCAGGAACCTCAACCGTGCCTGAAATCGCCACGTGAGAAAGATCGTTTCTGATTAGATCCACGATCATTACATTTTCAGCACGATCTTTTTCAAGAAGGTCTGATTCTGCTTTCGCAGTACCTTTGATCGGACTTGAGGTTAATAAATTGCCATCACGACTGATGAAAAGCTCTGGTGAAGCACTTACGATGGCAACGTCTTCAAGCAGATCCGATTCTTCTTTGGGAATGTAAAGCGCACTTAAATAAGGTGCCGGGTTGTGCTTACTTAATAATTGCCATAAGCCAATTGGATCAAGTGGTTCGGATAGTTTCGCACTCATGACATAACAAAGATTTGCTTGGTATACCCAACCACGAGCAATGTCTTGCCTGATTGTCTCGACCGCATTCTCATATTCAGACTGCGTCATCGCTGGTAACCAAGATGATGGATCAATCTTTGGCGCACTTACTAATCCAAAATTGAATTCTGAAATGTGGGTAACACTTGCAAACTCAAAAGCAATAAATTCGCCCTCGAAAGTTTGTGTGACTGCCCACCATCCGGACTGGTCTAGAGCAGCTGGATCGCGGCTTACTCGTTTGAGTTCAGTGGCAACCTGATCACCGAAGATCCCAATGGCCTGCCTCATGTTAAATACCCTATTTTGATTGAACCCATGCTTTTGGGATAAGGTATCGCAGTCGGGTTAGTTATTAGCCTTACACGCGGACGTGGCTCAGTGGTAGAGCATCACCTTGCCAAGGTGAGGGTCGCGGGTTCAAATCCCGTCGTCCGCTCGAAAAGAACTCGCAAACTGCGAGAACTTTTTAGTGGTGGAGTGGCCGAGAGGCGAGGCAGTGGCCTGCAAAGCCGCGTACACGGGTTCAAATCCCGTCTCCACCTCAATCGAAATCTCCGTTCGGTCGATTGGCGCAGTTGGTTAGCGCGCTTCCTTGACATGGAAGAGGTCACAGGTTCGAGTCCTGTATCGACCACAGCAGATCAAAAACTCACTATTGTGCTTCCCTACTTAAAGCACTAAATCTAGAAATAGCTCTGAAATATTTCTTCCGGTATCCACCTTTTTTCATTTCAGCTGAAAACAATTCATCAATGGGGCTACCGCTATAGGCAACAGGAATTTGCAGATCATAAAGACGGTCAATAAATACAACCCAACGAAGAGCATTTGCCTGGTTTGTTAAAGGCGTTAGATTTCGAATGTTTAATTGGCTGACATCTTTAAGTAGCGAGGCGTAGGAACTTGGGTGAACTTTTTGTAAATGCGCATCAAGAGCCGACATATCATCAAGCGCGAAGTCAGCTGGTCCTTGTTCAATGGCGCTACTTAGTCTTGGCGGAGCAGCTTTCTCATCTTCGCGATGACGATAATCAGGCCCATCAACTCTGACCACATCAAAGTGTGCAGCTAAACCTTGAATTTCGCGCATGAAGTCATCTGCAGCGAATCTTCCTTCACCTAACCGATCAGGAAGGGTGTTGCTTGTGGCAGCAATGTTCACTCCTTGATCAACTAGGCGATTTAGCAAAGTACTCATCAAAACTGTGTCACCAGGATCATCAAGTTCAAATTCATCGATGCAAATTAAGCTAAATTTCGAAAGCGCTAAAACAGTTTGCTCAAATCCAAGGGCGCCAACCAGGTTTGTGTATTCAACAAAGCTGGCATAGGAACTTTTGCCTTTGTATTCGTGAAAGAGTGCTGCGAGTAAGTGAGTTTTGCCAACGCCAAACCCACCGTCTAAATAGATACCTCTACCCTTTTGTTTTTTATTTTTTCCAAAGAACCCAGATTTAACTTCGATCGGTGAGGCAAATAATTGCATCTTAGAAAGAGCATTTGCTTGTGTTGGTTCATTGGGGTCAGGCAAATAGTTCGTGAACCGCACTGAAGCGAATCTTGGTGGCGGCGAAAACTGATCGACTATGTGATCAGCCGAAATCTTCGGGAAGCGAGTACAAAGGCTGAACACCGCTCTAGCCTATGCAAAGATTGGCGCATGGAGCTGGATCTAACTTGGGCAAGTGTTGAAGACTTAGCCAACTTTTATACAGTTCCAAGTGGGCAACAAAATTGGCTGCGGGCAAACATGGTGATGAGTAAAGATGGTCACTTTGTTGATGAAAATGGTTCATCAAGGGGCCTATCAAATCCACTTGATCTAAAAGTTCTACTTACTCTTCGAGCTCTTTCGGATGCAATTTTGGTTGGTGCAAACACCGTTCGAATAGAAGATTACAAAGTTCCAAAACTTGCTGGTGATTACCAAAATTTGAACACCAAATCAGCCAAGCTATTGGTCGTCTCAAATTCACTTAACTTTGATCCTTCAGCTCGAATGTTCAGCGAT